>NZ_JBHXRX010000021.1:102325-125454 GCF_042714995.1 Streptomyces sp. NPDC058665 | reverse complement strand
CCTGCACACCTACAACTACCATCGCGGCCACACCGCACTCGGAGGCAAGCCACCCATCACCCGCGTCAACAACCCTGCGAGTCAATACACCTAGGCCCTGTCCGGATCTGGCCGGACCCCCCACGACACCCGCTGCGCCGCCTCCACCGTGTGCGCCGCGGGCGCCGTCGGCCGGGCCGCCTGCCCCAGCACGAACACGTCCCGCGCCCCGTCCAGCACCCCGCCCGACGGATCGTCCGAACCGTCGCGCCGTACGCCGTCCCGCTCCGGCAGCAGGACGTCCCGTACGACGACGGCGCACAGGTACAGCGTCCCCAGCAGGTGCAGCGCGATGGCCAGTTGATAGCCCTCGGTCGGCAGTCCCTTGTGGGCGTCCCCGCTCGTCGTGTACGCGAGATACATCCAGATGCCCAGGAAGTACATGACCTCGCATGCCTGCCAGATCAGGAAGTCGCGCCACCGCGGCCGGGCCAGCGCGGCGAGCGGGACCAGCCACAGCACGTACTGCGGCGAGTAGACCTTGTTGGTCAGGATGAAGGCGGCGACGACCAGGAAGGCGAGCTGCGCGAACCTGGGGCGCCTCGGCGCGGTCAGCGCGAGCGCCGCGATGCCCGCGCAGGCCAGGACCATCAGCACCATCGACCAGGTGTTGACGGTCTCGACCTCCAGGGACCGGCCGGTGCGCTGCGTGATGATCAACCAGAATGATCCGAAGTCGACCTGCCGCTCCTGGCTGAAGGTGTAGAACTTCTTCCACCCCTCCGGTGCGAGCAGCATCACCGGCAGGTTCACCAGCAGCCACGAGGCGGCCGTTCCGCCCAGCGCGGTCCCGAACTCCCGCAGCCGCCCCGCGCGCCAGCACAGCAGCAGCAGAGGCCCCAGCACCAGTACGGGATAGAGCTTGGCCGCCGTCGCGAGGCCGATGAGGACACCGAAGGCCAGCGCACGCCCGCGCGACCACATCAGCATCCCGGCCGCCAGAAGCGCGACGGCCAGCAGATCCCAGTTGATGGTGGCGGTGAGGGCGAAGGCGGGCGCGAGGGCGAGGAGCAGCGCGTCCCAGGGGCGGTGCCGGTGGGTGCGGGCGACGCACACGGCGATGACCGCCGCGCAGATCATCAGCATCCCGGCGTTGACCATCCAGTACATCTGCTCACGGTGCTGGATCGAGCCGCCGCCGGGGGTGAACCAGGACGCCACCTCCATGAACAGCCCGGTCAGGACGGGGTACTCCAGGTACTGCATGTCGCCGTCGAGCCGGTCGAAGTACGGCACGAGACCGTCGGCGAAACCGCGCCCGAGGAAGAGGTGCGGAATGTCCGAGTAACAGGCGTGCGTGTACTGCGAGCTGGCGCCGCGGAACCACGCCCACTCGTAGCAGGGCATCTTCTGCACCATGCCGAGCGCGAACATCCCGATCGCCACCAGCGCGACCACCCGTACCGGGGTCAGCCGGCTGCCGCCGTACCAGGCCCAGCGGCCGATGGGACCGCCGATCAGCTCGCTGCCGGACGCGGCGATGCGGTCCCGCCGGGTGGGCGGTACGACGGGCCGGTCCTTGGGCACCGTGGTGTCTTCTGTGCTCGGCATGCCGCCCATCCTGCCGTACGCCGCTGTGGCACGGCGAAGGCCGCCGCACCGGCCCGTACACGGTGTGTGTACGGCGCTGGTGCGACGGCCTTCGCCGTGCCAGGGGTCGGGGGCTCAGCCGCCGCCCGGACCGCCGAAGAGGCCTCCGTCGTCGGCTCCCTCATCGGTTCCCTCGTCCGGTGGCGGACTGGACGACGAGCCCGGATCCCCGATGACCCCGCCGGGATCCTCACCGCCCGGACCACCCGGATTGCCTCCGCCGGGACCACCGTCCTCGCAGCCCTTCCACTGGTTGCAGGACTCGGACTCGCTGATCGTCGGCGACGGCGAATCGGAGGGCGACTCGGAAGGGCTCTCCGAGGGCGACTCCGAGGGCTTCTCGGTCGGGGTGGGCTCCGGGGACGACAGGCCCCCTCCGTAGACGGCCTCGCCGATCGGCTCGGGCTCGGGGAACTTCAGGGCCGGCTTGCCCTTCATCGCCACCGTCATGTACGCCTGCCAGATCTCGGCAGGGAACGAGGCACCGTGGATCTCTTCCTTGCCGCCGGTGCCGAACATCTCCAGGAACTCGCGGTTCTTGTTCTTCGCGTCGTCGTCCAGGCGGTACATGTCGATGGCGGTCGACAGCTGCGGGGTGTAGCCCACGAACCAGGCCGACTTGTTGCCGTCGGTGGTACCGGTCTTGCCGGCCACCTCGCGGCCGTCGGGCAGCTGGGCCGATGTGCCCGTGCCGCCCTTCTCCATGACCACGGACTTCAGGACGTCCGTCACGTTCTGGGCGACGTCGGCGTCAAACCTGGCCTGGGGCTTCTTGTCGTACTTGAAGACGACGACGCCCTTCTCCTTGACCTCCTGGACGGAGTACGGCTCACGCTGCGTGCCGTTGTCGGCGAAGGTGGCGTAGGCACCGGCCATGCGGATGGCGCTGGGGTCGGAGATACCGATGGAGAACGAGGGGTTGCTGCCGCCCGGAAGGCTGTCCGCAAGAAGTCCCGCGTCGACAGCCGACTGCCTGACCTGGGGGATGCCGATGTCCATGCCGAGCTGGACGAAGGGGGAGTTGGCCGACACCTTCATGGCTTCGCGCAGATTGATGTCGTTGTAGCTCTCGTCACCGTCGTTGCGCTGGAGCCACTCCTTGCCTTCCTCGTTCGTCCAGATGTCTCCGTTGTACTCCTTGATCTTGAGTTTGTTCTTGCCGCTGTACTCGCTCTTGTCCGGCGAGACCAGGGTGCGCGTGTCCGCGCCCTGCTCCGGCCCGAGTTCGGGGTCGCGCACACCGTCGCGCATCGCCGCCGCCAGGACGAAGGGCTTGAAGGTCGATCCGACCTGGGCACCGGTCTGGTCGGCGTTGTTGGTGAAGTGCTTGGTGGCGTCGGCGCCGCCGTAGATGGCGACGATCTTGCCGGTCTCGGGCTCCACCGAGGCGCCGCCGAACTGGACGTGGGTGTCCTTGTCCGGGCGCTTCTTGGGGTCGATGTTCGCCTTGTAGACGTCGGTGACGGCCTTGTTGAGCGCCTTGACCTTCTTCTGGTTGAAGGTCGTCTTGATCTCGAAGCCGCCCTTGGCCAGGTCGTCGGCCGTGATGCCCCGGTCGTTGTTGTTGATGAAGTAGGCCTTGGCGAGGTCCACGAGGTAGCCGACCTGCCCGCTGAGCTGCTGGTCCTTCTTAGGCGGACCGGGCATCGGGAACTCTTTGTACGTCGCCCGCTCCTGCGCGCTGAGATGGCCGTCCTTGACCATCTCGTCGAGAATCCACTTCCAGCGCTTCGCCGCCCGCTCGGTGTTGTTCTTCGCGCTGGCGTTCTTGTCGATCGCCTCGTTGCCGTTGGGGTCGTAGTACGTCGCGCCCTTCAGCAGCGTCGCCAGGAAGGCACACTGACTGGCGTTCAGGTCCCTGGCGTCCTTGTTGTAGTACGTACGGGCCGCTGCCTGGATGCCGTAGGCGCCGCGTCCGTAGTAGGAGGTGTTGAGGTACCCCGCCATGATGTCGTTCTTCTTCAGGTCCGCGCCGACCTTGATCGAGATGAAGAGTTCCTCGAACTTGCGCTTGAAGG
This sequence comes from Streptomyces sp. NPDC058665, assembly GCF_042714995.1. Lineage (NCBI taxonomy): Bacteria > Bacillati > Actinomycetota > Actinomycetes > Kitasatosporales > Streptomycetaceae > Streptomyces > Streptomyces sp. NPDC058665. The sequence goes on along the minus strand of NZ_JBHXRX010000021.1, from coordinate 121,807 downwards.
TCTGCTCCTGGTTGAGCATGGCGTTCTTGACGAACTGCTGGGTGATGGTCGAGCCACCCTGCGTCTGACCGCCCCTGGCCATGTTGAACACGGCCCGGCCGATGCCCATCGGGTCGACACCCGGGTCTTTTCTGAACGTCTTGTTCTCCGCCGAGATCACGGCGTTCTGCATCGCTTTGGGGATCTGCTCGATCCCGACGATCTGCCGGTTGACCTCACCGCCGGTGGCGACCATCGGCGTGCCGTCGTCCCAGAGGTAGACGTTGTTCTGCGCCTTGGAGGCCAGATTCTCCTTCGGCACCTCGACCATGGCGTACGCGATCGTGCCGGCGGCCAGAAGCCCGCCCATGAAGGCGATGAAGAGGCCCGTCACGAGCTTCCAGGACGGCACCCAGCGCTGCCAGCCGTACTTGTCGTGGCGCGGGTAGTCGATCAGCCGCTTCTTGCCCGGCCCCCCACGCCCCCGGCCGACCCCGCCGGGACCTCCGGGTCCACCGCCACGGCGGCCCCCGCCATGGCCTCCCGCCCCGGCGCCGCCGCCTTCGGCGGCACGTCGGCGGCCCCGCTGGGCCGCCTTACGTGCCTCGGCGCGCCCTCCGTAGGAAGGCTCGGGTTCGTAGGAGTCTGAGTGGGAGGCCGTGGGGACTCCACGGGAAGGGTCCGCGCGGCGGCCCGACGGCCGCTGTGCGGCGCGCCTGGCCGCGGCTCGTCCGCCACCCTGGCCACCTTGCGGCTGTGGCTGTTTGCGACGGTGCTCACTCATCGAACGACTACTCCTCGGGCAGGCGCGGGCGCCTGGAAGCGGCAGTTGAGTTCCGGTCCCCCCGAGATGAATACGGATGTACCCGCCGTCGGGCTCATCCCGCATGCATCCAGAACGACGACGCTCTCACACGTCACGCGGTTCCCGGTGGTCTGCATGCCGCACAGACTACGCAGGGTCAAACCCCGCCGAGTTCTGAACTTCAGCCCAAACCAGGCAAGTTACTCGCTGTGAATTGATGATGTGACGCCGTTCACGATGGCCCCTCTTGTCCCATGAGCATCGGTGTTCTATCGTCCCGATGTATCGAGTCGATACATCGGGACGTCATACGCGGCCAGGACGACGGAGACGGCGGAGGAGGCGAGCAGTGAGCAGACGCTCGGGCATCCTCGAATTCGCCGTCCTGGGTCTGCTGCGCGAATCCCCGATGCACGGGTACGAGCTTCGGAAACGGCTCAACACCTCGCTGGGGATCTTCCGGGCCTTCAGCTACGGGACGCTGTATCCCTGCCTGAAGACGCTGGTCGCCAACGGCTGGTTGATCGAGGAGCCGGGCAGTGCGCCCGACGAGGCGCTCGCCGCGACGCTCGCGGGCCGACGCGCCAAGATCGTCTACCGGCTGACGGCGGAAGGGAAAGAGCACTTCGAGGAGCTGCTGTCGCAGACGGGCCCCGATGCCTGGGAGGACGAGCACTTCGCCGCTCGCTTCGCCTTCTTCGGACAGACGGAGCGCGAAGTACGGATGCGTGTGCTGGAGGGCCGTCGCAGCCGGCTGGAGGAGCGGCTGGAGAAGATGAGCGCCTCCCTGGCCCGTACCCGCGAACGCCTCGACGACTACACGCTCGAACTTCAGCGGCACGGGATGGAATCCGTGGAGCGCGAAGTGCGCTGGCTCAACGAGCTCATCGAGAGCGAACGGGCGGGACGGGACCAGCGACGGCCCGGCCCGGACACCCCCGCTCCGGAGCGGGACGGCGCGACAGGCAGTACATCGAGCGGCACGGCCAACAGCACCACAAAGGGAGACACGGATGGCCTGCCCCGGCCCCGGGGGTCTTCCGGGGGTTCGCCTCCGGAAGCCCCCGGCCGGCCGGATCCGTCCGTGGACACCACCCCATGAGGTTCCGCATCAGCGCGGGCTTCATCGCAACATTGAGATCACACACAGGGAGCAACCAGGATGGGTTCCGTTCGCGTAGCCATTGTCGGCGTGGGCAACTGTGCCGCCTCGCTGGTGCAGGGCGTCGAGTTCTACAAGGACGCCGATCCGGCCGGCAAGGTGCCCGGTCTGATGCACGTTCAGTTCGGCGAGTACCACGTGCGTGACGTGGAGTTCGTCGCCGCCTTCGACGTCGACGCCAAGAAGGTCGGCCTCGACCTCGCGGACGCCATCGGTGCCAGCGAGAACAACACCATCAAGATCTGCGACGTCCCGAACACGGGCGTGACCGTCCAGCGCGGCCACACCCACGACGGTCTGGGCAAGTACTACCGCGAGACGATCGAGGAGTCCGCCGAGGCGCCGGTCGACATCGTCCAGACCCTCAAGGACAAGCAGGTCGACGTACTGGTCTGCTACCTGCCCGTCGGCTCCGAGGCCGCGGCGAAGTTCTACGCGCAGTGCGCCATCGACGCCAAGGTCGCCTTCGTCAACGCCCTCCCGGTCTTCATCGCCGGCACGAAGGAGTGGGCGGACAAGTTCACCGAGGCCGGTGTGCCGATCGTCGGTGACGACATCAAGTCGCAGGTCGGCGCCACCATCACGCACCGTGTGATGGCGAAGCTGTTCGAGGACCGCGGTGTCGTCCTGGACCGCACGATGCAGCTGAACGTCGGCGGCAACATGGACTTCAAGAACATGCTGGAGCGCGAGCGCCTGGAGTCCAAGAAGATCTCCAAGACGCAGGCGGTCACCTCGCAGATCCCCGACCGTGACCTGGGCGCCTCCAACGTCCACATCGGCCCCTCGGACTACGTGGCCTGGCTGGACGACCGCAAGTGGGCGTACGTGCGCCTTGAGGGCCGCGCCTTCGGCGACGTCCCGCTGAACCTGGAGTACAAGCTGGAGGTCTGGGACTCCCCGAACTCCGCCGGTGTCATCATCGACGCCGTGCGCGCGGCGAAGATCGCCAAGGACCGCGGCATCGGCGGCCCGATCCTCTCCGCGTCCTCGTACTTCATGAAGTCCCCGCCGGTGCAGTACTTCGACGACGAGGCCCGCGAGAACGTGGAGAAGTTCATCCGCGGCGACGTCGAGCGCTAGAACGCCGGGCGGCCAGGACGTCCTGGCGCCCCGGGGAGAACTGATCTCCCCGTACACGCACCACCGAGGGGTCCCCGGGGCACACTGCCCGGGGACCCCTCACGTACCGCGCGGGCATCGTGTGTGACGCTGATCCACATGTCTGCCGTGCGCGATCTGCGCGTGCTCCTGCGTCTGCCCGACTTCCGCCGCCTGCTGACCGTGCGTCTGCTGTCGCAGGGGGCCGACGGGGTCTTCCAGGTCGCGCTCGCCGCGCACGTCGTGTTCTCCCCCGAGAAACAGGCCACCCCGGGCGCCATCGCGTCGGCCATGGCCGTGCTGCTGCTGCCCTACTCGCTCATCGGCCCGTTCGCCGGGGTGCTGCTCGACCGCTGGCGGCGGCGCCAGATCATCCTGTACGGGAATCTGCTGCGCGCCCTGCTGGCCGCCTGCACCGCCCTGCTGATCCTCACCTCGCTGCCGGACTGGCTCTTCTACGCCTCCGCGCTGGCCGTCACGGCCGTCAACCGGTTCGTACTCGCCGGGCTCTCGGCCGCGCTGCCCCGCGTCGTGGAGGACGAGCGACTGGTCGTCGCCAACTCCCTTTCCCCGACGGCCGGCACGCTCGCCGCGACCGCGGGCGGCGGCCTCGCCTTTCTGGTGCGCCTGCTGATCGCCGACTCCGACGCCGCGGTGGTGCTGCTGGCCGCCCTGCTGTATCTGTCGTCGGCGCTCGCGTCCGTCACCATGGCGCGTGATCTCCTCGGCCCCGATCCGGGGCGGGTACAGCCGCACCTGAAGGCTGCTCTCGCGTCCACCGCGCGGGGTCTCGGCCACGGGCTGCGCCATTTGGCGGAGCGCCGTGACGCCGCCGCCGCGCTCATCGCGATGACGCTGATGCGCTTCAGCTACGGGGCGCTGACCGTGATGGTGCTGATGCTCTGCCGCTACGCCTGGACCACCGACGAGGACGACGGACTCGCCCTGCTGGGGGTGGCGCTCCTCGTGTCGGGAGCGGGCTTCTTCGCCGCCGCGCTCGTCACACCGTCGGCGGTCGGACGTCTCGGCTCGTTCGGCTGGATGGTCGCGTGCGCCGGGACGGGGGCCGTACTGGAGCCGGCACTCGGGCTGCCGTTCGCTCCCGCCCCGATGCTCGCCGCCGCGTTCATCCTCGGTCTGGTCACCCAGGGCGCGAAGATCGCGACGGACACGGTGGTGCAGACGTCGGTGGACGACGCGTACCGGGGGCGGATCTTCTCCCTCTACGACGTGCTGTTCAACGTCGCTTTCGTGGGTGCCGCGGGCGTCGCCGCGCTGATGCTGCCGCGGGACGGGCGCTCGGTGCCGCTCGTGCTGGGCGTCGCGGTGGTCTACACGGTCGTCGCGGTGGGGCTGTTCCGCTGGAGGAAGCTCACAAAGAAGAAGGACGGGTAGCGCACGAAGGGGGCGATGTTTCACGTGAAACATCACCCCCTCTTCACAGCGCACCCTCGTGGGCCCCGTCGATGTTTCACGTGAAACATCGACCGCGAGCCGGCGGCCGGCCGGCCCGGACTCAGTTCTGCTTGGCCCACCATTCCTTCAGCGCGCTCACCGCGTCGTCCCGCTCCATCGGCCCGTTCTCCAGCCGGAGCTCCAGCAGGAACTTGTACGCGGCCCCGATCACCGGCCCCGGACCGACGCCCAGCGTCTCCATGATCTCGTTGCCGTCCAGATCGGGCCGGATGGAGTCCAGCTCCTCCTGCTCCTGCAACTGCGCGATCCGCTCCTCAAGACCGTCGTACGCGCGCGAGAGCGCCGCAGCCTTGCGCTTGTTGCGGGTGGTGCAGTCCGAACGGGTCAGCTTGTGGAGCCGGTCCAGCAGCGGGCCCGCGTCGCGTACGTACCGCCGCACCGCCGAGTCGGTCCACTCGCCGGTGCCGTAACCGTGGAAGCGCAGATGCAGCTCCACCAGCCGCGAGACGTCCTTCACCAGCTCGTTCGAGTACTTGAGCTCGGTCATCCGCTTCTTCGTCAGCTTCGCCCCCACCACCTCGTGATGGTGGAAGGAGACTCCGCCGTCCTTCTCGAAGCGCCGAGTCCGGGGCTTGCCGATGTCATGGAGCAGCGCGGCCAGCCGCAGCACCAGGTCCGGCCCGTCCTCCTCCAGGTCGACAGCCTGCTCCAGAACGGTCAGCGAGTGCTCGTACACGTCCTTGTGCCGGTGGTGCTCGTCGCTCTCCAGCCGCAGCGCCGGCAGCTCGGGCAGTACGCGCTCCGCGAGTCCGGTGTCGACGAGCAGCGCCAGGCCCTTGCGCGGGTGCCCGGAGAGGATCAGCTTGTTCAGCTCCTCCCGTACGCGCTCCGCCGACACGATCCCGATGCGCTCCGCCATGGCCTTCATCGCGGCGACGACATCCGGCGCGACCTCGAAATCGAGCTGCGCGGCGAAGCGCGCGGCCCTGAGCATGCGCAGCGGATCGTCGGAGAACGACGCCTCGGGGGTGCCGGGTGTGCGCAGCACACCGGCCGCGAGGTCCTGGAGACCGCCGTGCGGATCGATGAACTCCTTCTGCGGCAGGGCGACCGCCATCGCGTTGACGGTGAAGTCCCGGCGTACGAGGTCGTCCTCGATGGAGTCCCCGTACGACACCTCGGGTTTGCGTGACGTGCGGTCGTACGCCTCCGAGCGGTAGGTCGTGATCTCGATCTGGAAGTCCTGCCGGCCGTCGCCGACCCGGCCCGCCTTCTGGACACCGACCGTGCCGAAGGCGATCCCGACCTCCCACACCGAGTCCGCCCAGGGCCGGACGATCTTCAGTACGTCGTCGGGCCTGGCGTCGGTCGTGAAGTCGAGGTCGTTGCCGAGGCGGCCGAGGAGGGCGTCCCTCACCGAGCCTCCGACCAGGGCGAGGGTGAAGCCCGCTTCCTGGAATCGGCGCGCGAGGTCGTCGGCGACAGGGGACACCCGCAGCAGTTCGCTGACCGCGCGGCGCTGCACCTGACTCAGTGCATAGGGAGTCTCTTCGTTGGCGTTCGGCACAACAGAAAAGGGTACGTGCCCCGGCCGGCCCCGGCGCCCGGGTTTCCGGTGCACCGGTTTGCCCGCCCATGAGATTCTTCCGATCATGGGGAGGCGGTCCCCGGCACTTCGCCACAGCGCACATCGTTACCATGCGTGGACGCACAACCGACGACGACCATTGACGACGACGAGGAACGGGCGGACGCGTGGCCGAGGCGGCAGACATCCAGGGGATGAAGCACTCTCCTGCCCGCCGATGGCTGGGGCGCAGCGCCGCCGTGGCCGCGGGGGTGCCGCTCCTGGCCGGGTTGCTGGGGGGCCTCGCGGCCCCTCAGGCGACCGCCACGCCCTCGACCGGCTCCACGGCCGCCACAGGGGCCGCCACGGCGTCTCCGGCGAACGCGACCGCCGAGCCTTCGGGGTCGAGCACCGTGTCCGTCGCGCTCGACACCCTGGCGCCCAGCGCGCCGAAGAAGGGCGACACCCTCACGATCTCCGGCACGGTGACCAACAAGAGCAAGAAGCCGGTCACCGACGCCCAGGTCGATCTGAGGGTGGGCCCGCAGCTCGTCGGCCGTACCGCCATCGACGACGCCGACGAGCGTTCCAACGACACGACGAACGATCCGCTGCCGGTGGGCGGCAAGTACAAGGTCGAGTTCGCGAAGCTCGCCTCCGGCATCAGCTACGACTTCGCGCTGTCGGTGCCGGTGAGCAAGCTCGGTCTCGGCGGTGACGGGGTCTATCAGCTCGGGGTGTCGCTCACGGGCCGTACGGAGGCCGAGCCGTACGACCACACTCTCGGCATCCGGCGGACATTCCTGCCGTGGCAGCCGGATTCGGTGGACACCAAGACCAAGTTCACCTATCTCTGGCCGCTGATCTCCACCTCCCACGTCTCCGCCGAGACCGGCTCGGACGAACGGCAGACCCCGGTCTTCGAGAACGACGACCTGGCCGAGGAGCTGGCCCCCGGCGGCCGGCTGGAGCAGCTCGTCTCCCTCGGCAGCCAGCTTCCCGTCACCTGGGTCGTCGACCCGGACCTCCTCGCCACCGTCGAGGCGATGGCCGACACGTACCGCGTCAAGGACGGCAACACCACGGTCTCGGGCACGAACCAGCTCGTCGCCCGGACCTGGCTCAACTCGCTGGAGAAGGCCGTCCAGGACAACGGGAATGTCGTCACCCTGCCCTTCGGCGACCCCGACCTGGCGTCGCTGGCGCACGGCGGCGACGACGTCTCGGGCACCCTCGGCCATCTCCAGGGCTCCAGCGAGGTCGCCGCGAAGACCGTCGAGACCATCCTCCACGTACCGCCGGCCACCGACTTCGCGTGGCCCGTGGACGGCGCCGTCGACCCGTCGATCGTCGATGTGGCGACCTCCGCGGGCGCCGACAAGGTGATCTCCCGCAGCGACAGCATCCAGGACAACCTGCCGTACACGGCGAGCGCGGCACGGCCCATCGGCGGCGGTACGACGGCCGTGGTGGCCGACACCCGGCTGTCCACCGCCTTCGAGGGCGACGTGTCCACCGCCGCGAGCTCCACGCTCGCGGTCCAGAAGTTCCTCGCCCAGTCGCTGGCCGTGACTCTCCAGGACTCCTCGAAACAGCGCGAGATCGTCGTCGCCCCGCAGCGGACCCCGTCGGCCGGCCAGGCGCAGTCCATGGCGCGCGCCCTCCGGGGGCTGGACGGTGAGCGCTGGACCAAGTCCTCCGACCTGGTCGCCGCCGCCGCTGCCAAGCCCGACACGAACGCCACCACCAAGGTGCCCCGCGCCTCGCGGTATCCGGACAAGCTCCGGGACCAGGAGCTTCCCCCGTCGGCGTTCGAGGAGCTCAAGGGGATCGACGAACGGCTCGGGAAGTTCAAGGCCATCCTCACCCTTCCCGACCGGGTGGCGACCCCGTTCGCCAACGCCGTGAACAGGGCGGTCTCGACCTCCTGGCGGGGCGACGCGGCAGGCGCCAGGGAGTACCGCCACTCGGTGAACCGGTATCTGGTGAGCCTCGCCAGCGAGGTCCAGCTCATCCAGAAGTCGGAGCTGACCCTGTCCGGGCGCAGCGCGACCATCCCGGTGACCGTCCAGAACCAGCTGCTGCAAGGCGTCGACGATCTCGTCCTGCGGCTGCACTCCACGAACGCGACCCGGCTGAAGCTGGACGACGGCAGCGCCGTCGCCGAGCAGCCGATCAAGGTCGACGGCGGGCACACCCAGGTGGTGAAGTTCACCGGCGCGGCCAACGCCAACGGTCCGGTGGAACTCACGGCGCAGCTCTACACGACCGACGGGCGGCCGTACGGCAGCCCCATGGCGTTCCAGGTCAGGGTCTCCGAGCTCACTCCCACCGTGATGCTCGTCATCGCCGGCGGTGTGCTGCTCCTGGTCCTGGCCGGGGTCAGGATGTACAGCCAGCGCAAGAGGGCGGTGGCGGCGAAGGCGGCCGAGGACAAGGCGACGGCGGAGGCCACCGCCGAAGCCGGGGCCGAAAGCGGGGCCGGAGACGACGCCGGAGACGCCGAGGAAGGTGCCGACAGCGCCGGCTCCGAACCCGGGCAGCCGAGTGACCCGACCCCGGACACCCGTCCGGAAAGCGGGGACCCGTCGGGCATGGGTGAGAAAGTGGACCGTTGAGCGATGTCGTGGCCGGCCGGCCCGGGACGATGAGGTGGGGTAACCATGAACGCGCCGTACGACGGTGACCGCGGCCAGGGGGCAGGCGGCGATCCCGCAGGGCATGTTCCGCCGCAGCCACCCACCGCCGACCCCCACGCCCCCGCACCCGACCACGCACAGGGCCACTACGGCCAGGGGCCCCAGCACCCGGACCGGTACCCGCAGGGTCCGCACGCCCAGGCTCCGCAGGCCCCGCACGCCCCGCACCCGGGGCCTCCGCACGCCCAGGGCCCCTACGCCCCGAGTCCGTACGCCCAGACCCCGTACAACAGCCCGGACCAGTACGCCCAGGGCGCCCACACCCAGGATCCGTACGTTCAGGACGCCTACCACCAGGATCCCTACCGCCCGCAGGCACAGGACCCCGGCATCTATCCGCAGACGCCGCCGCTGCACCAGCAGCCCCCGGCGCAGCAGTACGCCGCCGATCCGCGTGTCTGGGACCAGCCCCCGCCGCCCGAGCCCGACGGGCCCTCCCACCACCTCCCGTACGGGGAGGACGCGAGGACCACGCAGTTCACGGGCGTCGACGAGCTCGCGACCGGGTCCGCCACCGGGCCCGCCACCGACGAGCGGGAACCGGACGCCTTCGCGCATCTCTTCCGCGACCAGCAGGGCACGGGCGCCCCGGCGGCCGTCGCACCTGAGGCCGTCGCCGCGCCCCCGCCCGCGAAGAAGGCGGGCGGACGGGCGTCGGGGCTGCTGAAGTCCAGCGCGGTGATGGCGGCGGGCACCCTCGTCTCCCGGCTCACCGGCTTCGTACGCTCCGCCCTGATCGTGGCCGCGCTCGGCGCCGCCACGCTCGGCGACACCTTCCAGCTCGCCATCACCCTGCCGACGATGATCTACATCCTGACCATCGGCGGCGGCCTCAACTCGGTCTTCGTACCCCAGCTGATCCGCGCGATGAAGGACGACGAGGACGGCGGCGAGGCGTACGCCAACCGCCTGCTCACCCTCGTCATCGTGATCCTCGGCTCGCTGACCGCGCTCTCGGTGTTCGCCGCCCCGCAGCTGGTGCGCCTCATGTCGGTGAGCATCGCCGACAACCCGGCGGCCAACGACGTCGCCGTCACATTCGTGCGCTACTGCCTGATCACCATCTTCTTCATGGGCGTGCATGTGGTGATGGGGCAGATCCTCAACGCCCGGGGCAGGTTCGGCGCGATGATGTGGACCCCAGTCCTCAACAACATCATCATCATCGCCACCCTCGTCATGTTCATCTGGGTGTACGGCACGGCCGAGGACTCCGGAATGACGGTCGGGTCCATCCCGCCCGAGGCGGAGCGCCTGCTCGGTGTCGGCGTGGTGCTCGGCCTCACCGTCCAGGCCCTCGCGATGATCCCCTACCTCCGGGAGACCGGCTTCCGGATCCGGCTGCGGTTCGACTGGCGCGGCCACGGCCTCGGGAAGGCCGCGAAGCTCGCCAAGTGGACCGTGCTGTTCGTCCTCGCCAACCAGGCCGGTGTGCTGGTCGTCTCGCAGCTCTCCACGGCAGCGGGCGTCGACTCCGGCACCCAGGGCGCCGGTTACATCGCCTACTCCAACGCCCAGCTGATCTGGGGCATGCCGCAGGCCATAATCACCGTCTCGGTCATGGCGGCCCTGCTGCCCCGGCTCTCCCGCTCGGCGCACGACGGCGACACCGGAGCCGTACGCGACGACATCTCGCAGGGCCTGCGGAACTCGGCCGTCGCGATCGTCCCCGTCGCCTTCAGCTTCGTCGCCCTCGGCATCCCGATGTGCACCCTGATCTTCGGCTCGTCCGGCATCGAATCGGCACGCTCCATGGGCTACATGCTGATGGCCTTCGGCCTCGGTCTGATCCCGTTCTCCGTGCAGTACGTGGTGCTGCGTGCCTTCTACGCGTACGAGGACACCCGAACCCCCTTCTACAACACGGTCATCGTGGCCGTCGTGAACGCCGCCGCCTCGGCCCTCTGCTTCGTCGTCCTTCCCTCGCGCTGGGCGGTCGTGGGCATGGCGGCCTCGTACGGCCTCGCCTACACCGTCGGTGTGGGCATCGCCTGGCGCAGGCTCAAGAAGCGGCTGGGAGGCGATCTGGACGGCTCGCGCGTGCTGCGTACGTACGCCAGGCTCTGTCTGGCGTCCGTCCCCGGCACGATCGCCGCCGGCGCCGTCGCCTACTTCGTGCTTCAGAAGCTCGGCAGTGAGGTCCTCGGCTCGTTCGCCGCACTGGCGGTCGGCGGAATCGTCCTGCTGGGCGGCTTCTTCGTCGTCGCGCGAAAACTGCGTGTCGAAGAGATGAACGCGTTGGTCGGAATGGTCCGGGGCCGCCTCGGACGCTAGAGCCCAGCACAACCATCGTCGGCCGCCGTGTGTCGTGCATAGCGTCCAACTGTGGGCACAATTGGCGTGGCTGTTGGACAGTGCGCAACGGATGGGGAGGCAGGAGCGACGGTGGCGGAACGGAGCACGGCTGCCGTCGAGGTGGCCGACAACAGCGGTGACGAACCGCCGGCCGCCCAGGCGGACAAGGCCACCACCGACGGGGTGGCGAAAGCCCAGAAGACAGAAGACGGCAAGGCCGGTGAGCCCGGACCCGAGAAATCGGCGGGTTCCGCGGCCGGGAAGCCGGCGAAGTCCGGGTCCGTCGATCCGGCGGGGCCGGAGGACGGCAAGCGTCAGGAGGCCCGCCAGGCCGTGACGCCACCCGAACTCCACAGCGGCCACAAGCTCGCCAGACGCTACCGGCTCGAAGAGTGCGTCACCCGTCTGGACGGATTCAGCAGCTGGCGTGCGGTCGACGAGAAGCTGCGCCGCGCCGTCGGTGTGCACCTCCTGCCCGCCGACCATCCGAGAGCCCGCTCCGTACTGGCGGCGGCCCGCTCCTCCGCGCTCCTCGGGGACCCTCGCTTCGTCCAGGTCCTCGACGCCGTCGAGGAGAACGACCTCGTCTACGTCGTCCACGAATGGCTGCCCGACGCCACGGAACTCACCGCGATCCTCGCCGCGGGCCCCATGGAGGCCCACGACGCCTACCAGCTCGTCAGCCAGGTGTCCCAGGCGATGGCCGCCGCGCACCGCGAGGGCCTGGCGCATCTGAAGCTGACGCCCAGTGCCGTACTGCGCAGCTCCACCGGCCAGTACCGGATCCGCGGCCTCGCCGTGAACGCCGCCCTGCGCGGCATCAGCGCGGAGCGCCCCCAGCGTGCCGACACCGAGGCGATCGGCGCACTCCTGTACGCGGCGCTGACACAGCGCTGGCCGTACGAGACGGACGCGTACGGCCTCGCGGGGCTGCCGAAGGGCGTGGGCCTGATCGCCCCCGACCAGGTACGGGCTGGGGTGCACCGCGGACTGTCCGAGCTCGCGATGCGCGCGCTCGTCAACGAGGGCGCCACCGCCTCGCGTCAGGACCCGCCCTGCACCACCCCGGACGAACTGGCCAAGGCCGTCGCTGAGATGCCGCGCGTCCGGCCCCCGGAGCCCACGTTCGCCGCGCCGCCCGAGTACCAGCGCACCACCTACCAGCAGGGCTCGTACGCCCGCCCCGCCACCCGTCCGGTCGGACAGCCCGCCGCGCAGCCCGTACCACTCCCGCCGCCGCCCCTCCAGAGCCGTACGGGCAAGGCGCTGAAGTGGACGGTCTCCGCGCTCCTCATCGCCGCGCTGGGGCTGGCCAGTTGGCAGGTCGCCGACCACATGCTCAACCGCACGAACTCCGACGACCCGACGCAGTCCCAGTCGGTGGACGGCAATCAGCAGAAGCCCGAGCCCCGGGTCCCGAAGGATCTGAAGATCGAGGAGACCTCGGTGTTCGCCCCGGACGGTGACGGCGTGCAGGCGGAGGACGTCCCTCTGGCCACCGACGGCGACCCGGCAACGGCCTGGATCACCGGGACGTACAAGGGCTACGCGAACTACGGCAACCTGCCCAACCGCCGGGGCGGCAGCGGAATAGTCGTCGATCTCGGCAGCGTGCAGGACGTGTACGGCGTCGATGTCGCCATGTACCGCGCCGGCCAGAAGGCCCAGGTCCTCGCCGCGGACGAGGACGCGTCGGCCCCGGCGGCCCTGTCCGACTTCCCCCGGCGCATCACCGAACTGGGGCAGACCGGCGGCAATCTGAAGGCGACCCTGGACAAGCCCGTCAGAACCCGGTACGTACTGATCCACATCACGGAACTCGCCCCGGCCTCCTCGGCCAACGAGTTCCGCGGCGGAATCTCGGAGATCAAGGTCATAGGCTGACCCTGCGGACCAGGGGGAGGGGGCTCACCGTTGGAAGACGCCACACTCGCCGGCGTGAACGACCAGGACCTCCTGGCACGTCATGTCGAGGGGGATCCCGACGCCTTCGGTGAGCTCGTACGACGCCATCGCGACCGCCTCTGGGCGGTGGCGCTGCGCACGCTCGGGGACCGCGAGGAAGCCGCCGACGCCGTGCAGGACGCGCTCGTGTCCGCCTTCCGCGCCGCCCACACCTTCCGCGGCCAGTCCGCCGTCACGACATGGCTGCACCGCATCACCGTCAACGCCTGTCTCGACCGGGCGAGGAAAGCCGCCTCCCGCAAGACATCGCCCGTGGACGACACGGACCGCCTGGAGCAGCTCCTCGAACCGCACGAGTCGGCCGAGGCCCCGGCCGAGCGCCAGGACCTCCACCGCCAGCTTCTCGTCGCTCTCGCCAAGCTGCCCGCCGATCAGCGGGCCGCCCTGGTCCTCGTCGACATGCAGGGGTATCCCGTGGCCGAGGCCGCGCAAATCCTGGACGTACCCGTCGGCACGGTGAAGAGCCGTTGCGCACGCGGCAGGGCCAGACTCCTGCCGATGCTCGCCCATCTGCGGGAGAGCGACGGCGGCACCGGCGCGAGAGGCGGTCTTGGCCCGCAAAGGAACCGGACGCCGGGGACATCCGTCCCATCGGAGCCGGGACCACAGGACAGAGGCCCGGACAGGGCCCCGGACGCGGGACCGGACACCGGACCAGACGCGGGACCACAAGGTCCTGCCGCCGTGAAGGGAGGAGGTGGGCGCGCGTGACAACCACGACCGGCACGACCGAGCACCCGGACGTCTCGGAGATCTCCGACCTCACGGAGGGCCTGCTCTCCCCCACACGGAGCGCCGAAGTACGCGCGCACCTCGACGGCTGCTCGCTCTGCGCCGATGTGTACGAGTCGCTGGAGGAGATCCGCGGGCTGCTGGGCTCGCTGCCCGGCCCCCCGCGTATGCCCGCCGACGTGGCGGCCCGGGTCGACGCCGCTCTGGCCGCCGAGGCGCTGCTGAACGCGACCGCGCCGGATCCGCTCGCGGCGGACGCGACCGCCGATGTTTCACGTGAAACGTCGCGCACGGCCGACACGGACGACGCCGCCATCGAAGCCCCGGAAAGCACCGAACGGGAGCCCGCGCTCGTCCCTGCCGCCGTCACCCTCGGCGCCACGGCGGCAGGCGCCACCGTCCCCGACGCTCCACGGGCGGACCGCCCCGCCGGACACTCACGGGCGGCCACCGGCCCCGGCCGCGCCCGGCAGGTGCGCCGCCGCCGTGGTGCGATCCTCGGCGCCGTCTTCGGAACAGCGGCGATCGGCGTCAGCGTTCTGCTGTTCCAGACGTCGTCCCCGGGCGAGGACGCGACCTCGTACCGGAGCGACGCGGGATCGAGCCAGGCCGACGGCGGCGGTGACGTGTTCTCCGGAACCGCCATCCGCGAGAGGGTCGGCTCGCTGCTCGCGTCCACGCCCGCCACCGGCGAACCGCGTGTCGCCGGCAGCGAGGAGTCCACCAGGAACGCGCCCTCCACCACGGCATCGCCCAGGCTGGTGCCCCAGCTGCCGCCCTGCATCCAGCAGGGAATAGGCCGCCCCGACACCCCGTTGGCCGCCGAGAGGGGCACGTACGAGGGCACCGAGGCCTTCCTCGTCGTCCTGTCGGATCCCGCCGACGGCAGCCTGGTGCGGGCGTATGTCGTCGACGCCGCGTGCGTCGACGTCGTCCCGCCCACCAAGGGTGAACTTCTCCTCACGCAGACCTACCCTCGCCCCTGACACCGCCCGGCGCCGCCGGGACCTCGCGGGAATGCCAGGCCCGTAGGATCCGTTGGGTGGGGTGAGAGTTCTGAACCGCCCCGTTGGCAGTAGCAGGCAGTCTGCAGAGACGAGGAAGAAACCCGTGAGCGACGTCCGTAATGTGATCATCATCGGCTCCGGTCCGGCGGGGTACACAGCCGCGCTCTACACCGCACGCGCCTCGCTGCGGCCTCTCGTGTTCGAGGGGGCTGTCACCGCGGGCGGCGCACTGATGAACACCACCGATGTGGAGAACTTCCCCGGCTTCCGCGACGGCATCATGGGCCCGGACCTGATGGACAACATGCGGGCGCAGGCGGAGCGGTTCGGCGCGGAGCTCGTCCCGGACGACATCATCACGGTCGACCTCACCGGAGAGATCAAGACGGTCACCGACACGGCGGGCACCGTCCACCGCGCCAAGGCCGTGATCGTCACGACCGGCTCTCAGCACCGCAAGCTCGGGCTGCCCCGCGAGGACGCCCTCTCCGGACGCGGTGTCTCCTGGTGTGCGACGTGTGACGGGTTCTTCTTCAAGGACCAGGACATCGCGGTCGTCGGTGGCGGCGACACGGCGATGGAGGAGGCGACCTTCCTCTCCCGGTTCGCCAAGTCGGTCACGATCGTCCACCGGCGTGACACCCTGCGGGCCTCCAAGGCCATGCAGGACCGGGCCTTCGCCGACCCGAAGATCCGGTTCGCCTGGGACAGCGCTGTCGAGGAGATCCACGGTGACCAGAAGGTCTCCGGTCTGACCCTGCGTAACACCAAGACCGGTGAGACGTCGGAGCTGCCCGTGACCGGGCTGTTCATCGCCGTGGGCCACGACCCGCGCACCGAGCTCTTCAAGGGCCAGCTCGACCTGGACGACGAGGGCTACCTCCGGGTTGAGGCGCCTTCGACGCGCACCAACCTCACGGGTGTCTTCGGCGCCGGCGATGTCGTCGACCACACCTACCGCCAGGCGATCACCGCCGCGGGCACCGGATGTTCCGCGGCCCTCGACGCCGAGCGCTTCCTCTCCGCGCTCGGCGACCGCGAGAAGGCCGCCGAGCCGGAGAAGACCGCCGCCGTCTGACCAGCAGTTCCCATCCACACCCCACGAAGTTAAGGAGGCCGCCGTGGCCGGCGACCTGAAGCACGTGACCGACGACTCGTTCGACGAGGACGTCCTCAAGAGCGACAAGCCTGTACTGGTGGACTTCTGGGCCGCCTGGTGCGGACCGTGCCGCCAGATCGCTCCGTCGCTCGAAGCCATCGCGGCCGAGCACGGAGACAAGATCGAGGTCGTCAAGCTCAACATCGACGAGAACCCGGCCACGGCAGCCAAGTACGGCGTCATGTCCATCCCGACGCTGAACGTCTACCAGAACGGCGAGGTCGCCAAGACCATCGTCGGCGCCAAGCCCAAGGCCGCCATCGTGCGGGACCTGGAGAGCTTCATCGCCTAAGGGCGCGGCGTATCAAGCAAGCGCCGAACACCACGCACCACGCGCGATGTTTCACGTGAAACAAGGCCCGTCCCCTCTGCGAGGGGGCGGGCCTGTTCGTTTCAGAGCGGCCTGAGCGCCGGGTCCTTCTTGACCGCACCCAGCAGCCTGTCCAGCGCGTGCTCGACGTCTTCCTTCCAGGAGAGCGTCGTCCGCAATTCGAGCCTCAGCCGAGGGTGTGCGGGATGCGTCCGTACGGTCTTGAACCCCACGGCCAGCAGATGGTCCGCCGGCAGCACACAGGCCGGTTCCTTCCAGCGCGCGTCCCCGAACGCCTCGATCGCCTTGAACTCCCGCCGCAGCAAGTCCTTCGCGACGGTCTGCACCATCACCCGGCCGAGCCCCTGCCCCCGATAGCCCGGCATGATCCAGCCGGTCATCAGCTGTACGGCGTCGGGGGAGACCGGACTCGTCGGGAAGGCGGTGGCGCGGGGGACATACGCCGGAGGCGCGTACAGCACAAAGCCGACGGGCACGTCGTCCACATAGGCCAGCCGGCCGCACGACCCCCACTCCAGCAGGACGGCCGAGATCCAGGCTTCCTTCTCCTCGCGGGCCCTGCCGGCTTTTACCGCCGCTTCTCCCCTGACCGGATCAAGCTCCCAGAAGACGCACTCCCTGCATCGCTGGGGGAGGTCGGGAAGGTTGTCCAGCGTGAGCGGTACGAGCCGACGCCCCATCGAGGCCGTTCCTCACTTCCTACGCCTGCCGCGTCACGAGCCGCGGTCAGCGCACTGTGCTCCCGGATCAGACTGCCGACGAAGCCGCCCACGATCCCCAGACCGAGTCCAGCTGACACCAGTTGGCTGCGGCTCACCAATTGCATGGCCCCGCCCTTCCTCTGAGGTGGATCAAGGTGGATGCGCCATACCAGAACGCATCGTATCCACCCAGAGGTGCGCCGCACACCGGGGGACGGCAAAGGGCGGGCCGTGTCCCGGTACGCGTCGGACAAGGCCCGCCCTGATGGCGGTGCGGGGGCGTCAGTTCTCGTCAGGCTCCAGGCCGTTCGACCGGTCCGACACGTTGGACCGGTCGGCGCCCTCGATGCCTTCGGCGCCCTCGGTGTCGTCCGCCTCCTCGTCGGCGAGTCCCCGTTCCAGGACGCGCCCCTCACCGGGGGCGAGAGTGCCGAGGATGCGCTCCAGATCGACCAGCGAGGCGAACTCGACGGTGATCTTCCCCTTCTTCTGACCGAGGTCGACCTTCACCCGGGTCTCGAAGCGGTCCGACAGCCGGGAGGCGAGATCGTTGAGCGCGGGCGACGGCAGGGCGCCGGCCCGGGGGCCCTTCGCCCGGGGAGCGTTCTTCGGCCGTGAGCCCAGCAGGGTCACGATCTCCTCGACGGCGCGTACGGAGAGTCCCTCCGCCACGATGCGATGAGCCAGCCGGTCCTGCTCGTCGGAGTCGTCCACCGAGAGCAGCGCTCTGGCGTGACCGGCGGAGAGCACTCCTGCGGCGACCCTGCGCTGCACAGGCAGCGAGAGCCGCAGCAGCCGCAGCGTGTTGGAGACCTGCGGACGCGAACGCCCGATCCGGTCGGCCAGCTGATCGTGCGTGCAGTGGAAGTCCTTGAGCAACTGGTCGTAGGCCGCGGCCTCTTCCAGCGGATTGAGCTGCGCCCGGTGCAGGTTCTCCAGCAGCGCGTCCAGCAGCAGCTTCTCGTCCTCGGTGGCGCGGACGATCGCCGGAATGCGCTCCAGGCCCGCTTCCCGGCAGGCCCGCCAGCGCCGCTCGCCCATGATGAGCTCGAAGCGCTCCGGGCCCAACTGCCGTACGACGATGGGCTGGAGGAGTCCGACCTCCTTGATCGAGGTGACCAGCTCGGCGAGCGCGTCCTCGTCGAACACCTCCCGGGGCTGCCGGGGGTTGGGCGTGATGTAGTCCATCGGTACTTCGGCGAAGTACACGCCTTCCGGCGCGGTCACCTCGGCCGAGGCCGGTGTCTCCTGCGCGGGAATCTCCGCCGTCGCCGGCGCGGGCGACTGCGGCAGGGTCGTCACCTTGGCCGCCGCGACACCCCGCTCCGCCGTCAGGACGGGTGTCTGTCCCGAGGAGGCCGCCTCCCCGGAAGAGGCTCCCTGCTTCTCCTGCGGAGCGGCGGGGATCAGCGCATTGAGCCCACGCCCCAAACCCCTACGTCGGTCGCTCACTGCGTCCCCTCCGAAATGCTCTGCTGACTGGTGCCGATCGCGTGGGCGTGCTTGGCGTCGTAGCTCATGCCGACCCCACGCAGGGCGATTTCACGAGCGGCTTCGAGGTACGACAGCGAGCCGCTGGAACCCGGATCATAAGTCAGTACCGTCTGCCCGTAGCTCGGCGCCTCCGAGATACGTACCGACCGCGGGATGCTCGTCCGCAGCACCTCCTCACCGAAGTGGCTGCGGACCTCGTCGGCCACCTGGGAGGCGAGCCGGGTCCTGCCGTCGTACATGGTGAGCAGGATCGTGGACACATGCAGCGCGGGGTTCAGATGCGCCCGCACCAGGTCCACGTTCCGGATCAACTGCCCCAGTCCTTCGAGCGCGTAGTACTCGCACTGGATCGGGATCAGCACCTCGGCGCCGGCGACCAGCGCGTTGACGGTCAACAGGCCGAGCGACGGCGGGCAGTCGATGAGGATGTAGTCCAGCGGCTGCTCGTACGCCTCGATCGCCCGCTGGAGCCGGCTCTCCCGCGCGACCAGCGACACCAGCTCGATCTCCGCACCGGCGAGGTCGATCGTGGCGGGCGCGCAGAAGAGACCTTCGACGTCCACGACGGGCTGGACCACCTCGGAGAGCGGCTTGCTCTCCACCAAGACGTCGTAGATCGACGGGACTTCGGCGTGGTGGTCGATCCCGAGCGCCGTGGAGGCGTTGCCCTGGGGATCGAGGTCGACCACGAGAACGCGCGCGCCATGGAGCGCGAGCGAGGCGGCGAGGTTGACCGTGGTGGTGGTCTTGCCGACGCCCCCCTTCTGGTTGGCGACGACCATGACCCGCGTCTGCTCGGGGCGTGGCAGGCCTTCACCGGCGCGGCCCAGTGCCTCCACGGCCAGCTGGGCAGCACGACCGATGGGGGTGTCGTCCATCGGGGGGGGGGGGGGTTTAAGGTGTAAAAAAAAACCCCCCCCCCGGGGGGGGGGGGGGGGGGGGGGGGGGGGGGGGGGGGGGGGGGGGGGGGGGGGGGGGGGGGGGGGGGGGGGGGGGGGGGGGTCGTGGTGGGCGTGGGGGTGGGTGGTGGCGATCTGCGTATCCAGCTGGGCGGTGGGCATGAAGTGCC
>NZ_JBHXRX010000021.1:0-102315 GCF_042714995.1 Streptomyces sp. NPDC058665 | reverse complement strand
GGCGGGCCCCCCCCCGTGGGGGGGTTGTCCTCCGGGGGGGGGGGCTTTTACCACTCAAAACCCCCCCCCCCCGACGACTCGGAACGGGGGCCGGGGACCGGATCGGTCATCGGTCCCGCGATGTTGGCGTCGGACCGCAAGGATTCACTCTCCTCGACTTCAGGCTCGCAATGAGAAGAGCCTGCCATGCTTTCGGGGTCGGGAACCAGCGAGGCCCGTGGTTCTGTGGATGAATCCACATCTGTGGCCAACCCGGTACCTCTTACGAGGGGTTTCCTGCCCCGCGAAGTGGGAGCGGCGCGGCCTCGATCGATGATGCCCTGCAGCAGTGAGCGACGTTTCACGTGAAACACGATGCACTCGCCGCAGGGCTAGATCGTCACGACACTCCGCAGTGGATGGTCTTGGGGCCTTCGATGGAGCATCACGGGCGAGGGGCACTCACCGCGCGAGGAAGGCGGCTCTACCGACGGCGGCGCACCCGGTCCGCGCGGGCCGCCTTGGCGCGCTTCGCGGCGAACCTGACCCCACCGGGACTCTCCCCGACCTCCGCGCGCACCACGGTGGCCGGCGGATCCACCAGCCCCTCACCGACCCGCAGCACCGAGGAGTCGATCACCCCGAGCTTGCTCAGCGCCGACCGGGCGTTCTTCAGCTCCTCGTCGGCCGTGTCCCCCTTGAGGGCCAGCATCTCTCCGTACGGGCGCAGCAGCGGTACGCCCCAGCCGGCCAGCCGGTCCAGCGGCGCCACGGCGCGCGCCGTCACCACATGGACGGGCTGGAGCGATCCGAGCACCTCCTCGGCCCGCCCCCGTACGACCGTCACATGGTCCAGACCCAGCAGCTCGACCACTTCCTGGAGGAAGTTCGTGCGCCGCAGCAGCGGCTCCAGCAGTGTGATCCGCAGATCGGGCCGTACGAGCGCCAGCGGGATCCCCGGCAGCCCGGCGCCCGAGCCGACGTCACAGACGCTCACGCCCTCGGGCACGACCTCGGAGAGCACCGCGCAGTTCATCAGGTGCCGCTCCCAGAGCCGCGGCACCTCACGCGGCCCGATGAGACCGCGGGTGACCCCCGCGTCGGCGAGGAGCTCCGCGTACCGGACGGCCGCCGGGAAGGAGTCCCCGAACACCGTCCTCGCCTCGTCCGGCGCGGCGGGAAGCTCTTCTGACCCCGTCACGGGAACCGTCCTTCCGTTCAGAACCACCAGACCGTGGCTCACAGTCGCTGTCAGGCTGACAAAGTTCGGCCCCGTCTGCGGACAGACGGGGCCGAGAACAAGGGGAGCGCTCAGGCGGGGAGCACAACGACGAAGCGCTGCGGCTCCTCACCCTCGGACTCACTGCGCAGTCCGGCCGCGGCGACGGCGTCGTGCACGACCTTGCGCTCGAAGGGCGTCATGGGGTTCAGCTTCACCGGCTCACCGGTGCTCTTCACCTCGTCGGCCGTCCTGGCACCCAGCTCGGCGAGCTCCGTGCGCTTCTTCGCCCGGAAGCCCCCGATGTCCAGCATCAGCCGACTGCGGTCGCCGGTCTCCCGGTGCACCGCCAGCCGCGTCAGCTCCTGGAGCGCTTCGAGCACCTCGCCGTCCCGCCCGACGAGCTTCTGCAGATCACGGCCGCTCACATCGCTGATGATCGAAACCGCGGCCCGGTCGGCCTCGACGTCCATGTCGATGTCGCCGTCGAGGTCGGCGATGTCGAGCAGACCTTCGAGATAGTCGGCCGCGATCTCGCCTTCCTGCTCAAGACGGGTGAGGGTGTCGCTGCCCTCGGCGGCGGCGGAGATGGTGCCTTCCGACACGGATGGACTCCTTCGTACTACGGCTGGCTACGGGCTACGGGGCGTGCGGTTACTTCTTGCTCGGGTGCTTGGGCCGCTGCTGGCCCTTGCGCGGCCCGGCCTTGGCCCGTGCGGCACCGTTGCCGCTCTTTGCCGGGGGCCTGGGCTTGCTGTCCTGCGGCTCGTCCTTCTTCTGCAGCGACGGCTTGGACGGCTCGTCGGTGACATCGGAAGGCTTGGCCGTCGAAGCCCTGGACGGGGTCTGCTGACCGCCGCCGGTCTGGCGCTTCGACTTGGGCTGGCGCTTGGGCTGCTGCCGCTTCGGCGCCTGCGACTCGCCCTCGGGCAGGGCCTCACCCTTGATCACCGTGCCGTCCGCCTGCGCGACCAGACCGGTCTTCGAAAGGCTGGTGATGAACTTACGCTCATTGTCGTTGCGGTCGGGCCCCTTGGCCACGATCGCCGAGACGATGTTGCGCCTGCGCTTGGAGCGGACCTCGTTGTGCGTGGCGATGCTCTTGAGCAGACGCTGCAGGTACTGGTCCTGGGCCTTGCTGCCCGGAGTCGGGTTCTGGTTGATCACGTACATCTGCTGGCCCATGGTCCACACGTTGGTGGTCAGCCAGTAGACGAGGACACCGACGGGGAAGTTGACGCCCATGACCATGAAGATCACCGGGAAGATGTACATCAGCATCTTCTGCTGCTGCATGTACGGCGTCTTGACCGTGAGGTCGACGTTCTTCGTCATCAACTGGCGCTGCGTGTAGAACTGCGACGCCGACATCAGGACGATCATGATCGCGGTGACGATACGTACGGAGGTCAGCGAGGCGTCCAGGGAGGCGACCTTCGCGGTGCTGTCCGTGAACTTGGCGGCCAGCGGGGCACCGAAGATGTGCGCCTGGCGGGCGCTGTCGAGCAGCCCCTGGTTGATGACGCCGATCGTCTTGCCCGAGGCGATGCTGGAGAGCACGTGGTAGAGCGCGAAGAAGAACGGTGACTGCGCCAGGATGGGAAGACACGAGGAGAGCGGGTTGGTACCCGTCTCCTTGTACAGCTTCATCATCTCTTCGGACTGGCGCTGTTTGTCGTTCTTGTAGCGCTCCTGGATGGCCTTCATCTTGGGCTGAAGGACCTGCATGTTCCGGGTCGACTTGATCTGCTTGACGAACAGCGGGATCAGACAGATCCGGATGAGGATCACCAGGGACACGATGGACAGTCCCCAGGCCAGACCCGTATCAGGGCCGAAGATCGCCCCGTACACCGTGTGGAACTGCACGATGACCCACGAGACTGGCGTGGTGATGAAACTGAAAAAACTGGCAATCGTGTCCACTAATCAGGCTCCTTGAGCTTTGGACGAGGTCTCTGCGGCCGGACTCGGGGTTTCGGGGGCCGAGGCCGAACCCCCGGAAGGCACGCCGGCGGCGGATTGCCCGCCCTTGGTGCCGCGCCACGCGTTGCGCAGCAGTTCATGCCACCGCGGACGCTTGCGTGGCGGCACATGGTCCACACCGCCCGGCGACCACGGATTGCACCGCAGAATGCGCCAGGCCGTCAGACCGGTGCCCTTGATCGCGCCATGGCGGTCGATGGCCGTGTAGCCGTAGTGGGAACACGACGGGTAGTACCGGCAGACGGGCCCCAGCAAAGGGCTGATCGTCCACTGGTACAGCTTGATCAGAGCCAGTAGCGGGTACTTCATCGCGCGCCCCCTCCCAGCAGCCGCTCAAGGGCGGCATCCAGGTCTCGGGCCAGCTGTGCATGGTCGGCGTCGCCCGCACCGGGCAGCGCACGTACGACAACCAGGCTACCGGGGGCCAGCCGGGACAGCCGATCCCGTATGAGGTGACGAAGCTTGCGCTTCACCCGCGTCCGTACGACGGCCCCGCCCACGGCTTTGCTTACGACGAAACCCGCCCGCGTCGGGGGATCGCTCTCCCCCGGCGCGTGCGGGCCCGTAGTACCGCTACGTAGATGTACGACAAGAAGCGGGCGTCCGGCCCGGCGTCCCCGGCGTACCGCGGTCGCGAAATCCTCGCGCCGCCTCAGCCGATTCTCGGTAGGCAGCACGTCATAACCTGGTGGCGATCAGGCGGACAGGTTGGCGCGACCCTTGCCACGGCGGTTCGCGAGAATCGCGCGGCCGGCGCGGGTGCGCATACGGAGCCGGAAGCCGTGGGTCTTGGCACGACGACGGTTGTTCGGCTGGAAGGTGCGCTTGCTCACTCGGGGGCTCCAGAAATGATGATCGGAAGGGCGGGACATCGCCTGGCTGTCACCGTGCGCCCACGAGTAGCTCGCGATAACGCCCGAGTGCACCGCTTCACAACCACAGATCGTGATCCTTGCCCATCGGAGGCAGGCGGCAGCAGCCATCGACAACTCGACCTGGTCACGGTACGCGCGGCTACGCCATACGGTCAAACCAGCCAGCTGCCACGTTCCATTATGCACAGCCTGTGGACAACAACTTGAACCGCGTGGGTGCCCTGACTACCGTGGCCGAACTCCGGTTCTTTTCCGCCGGTCTTCCCACCCCGTCCCGAGAACCACATATTCGTGGGACCTGCGAGAGAGCGTGCCCTGTGGCTGACGTACCTGCCGATCTTGCCGCAGTGTGGCCACGAGTGCTGGAGCAGCTCCTCAGGGAGGGCCAGCAGGGAGTCGAGCCCAAGGACAAACAGTGGATCGAGCGCTGCCAGCCGCTCGCTCTGGTCGCCGACACCGCACTGCTGGCCGTGCCCAATGAGTGGGGCAAGCGCGTGCTCGAAGGCCGCCTCGCCCCGCTCATCAGCGAGACCCTGAGCCGCGAGTGCGGCCGGCCGATCCGGATCGCGATCACCGTCGACGACTCGGCCGGTGATCCGCTCCCGCTGCCGCAGCAGCAGAACCGTTACCAGAACGAGCGGCACGACGACGGCCGCGACCTCCACGGTCCGCGCCGTGACGACATGCGGCACGACGACATGCGCCACGACGAGCTGCGGCCGGACGACTCCCGGCACGACGACCCGCGCTCCGAGGGCGGCTACCATCCCTACGGCCGCCGCCCCTCCGACGACGACATGCCGACGGCCCGCCCCGCGTACCCCGACTACCAGCAGCAGCGCCCCGAGCCCGGCTCCTGGCCCCGGACGCAGGAGGACCTGTCCTGGCAGCAGCAGCGGCTCGGCTTCCAGGACCGTGACCCGTACGCGAGCGGAAGGCCGCAGCAGCCCCAGCACGACTACCGGCCGCCGCAGCCACCGGAGGGCCGGCCCTACGACCAGCAGCGCCCGGAGCGGCACGACCTGGACACCCAGCAGTCGCGGCACGGCGGCCGGGGCGGGGTCGCCGGACCGCTCGGCGCGCAGGCCTCGCCGCCGCCGGGACCGGGGGAGCCGCACGCGCGCCTCAACCCCAAGTACCTCTTCGACACCTTCGTCATCGGGGCGTCCAACCGGTTCGCGCACGCGGCGGCCGTCGCCGTCGCCGAGGCACCGGCCAAGGCGTACAACCCGCTCTTCATCTACGGCGAGTCCGGACTCGGCAAGACGCACCTGCTGCACGCCATCGGGCACTACGCGCGCAGCCTCTATCCCGGTACGCGGGTGCGGTACGTGAGCTCGGAGGAGTTCACGAACGAGTTCATCAACTCGATCCGGGACGGCAAGGGCGACACCTTCCGCAAGCGCTACCGGGACGTCGACATCCTGCTCGTCGACGACATCCAGTTCCTGGCGAGCAAGGAGTCGACGCAGGAAGAGTTCTTCCACACCTTCAACACGCTCCACAACGCGAACAAGCAGATCGTGCTGTCCTCGGACCGGCCGCCCAAGCAGCTGATCACCCTGGAGGACCGGCTGCGCAACCGCTTCGAGTGGGGCCTCACGACCGATGTGCAGCCGCCGGAGCTGGAGACGCGTATCGCGATCCTCCGTAAGAAGGCCGTGCAGGAGCAGCTGAACGCACCGCCCGAGGTGCTGGAGTTCATCGCCTCGCGGATCTCGCGCAACATCCGCGAACTGGAGGGCGCGCTGATCCGGGTGACGGCGTTCGCCTCGCTCAACCGCCAGCCGGTGGATCTCGGGCTGACCGAGATCGTGCTCAAGGACCTCATCCCCGGGGGCGAGGACCTGGCCCCCGACATCACCGCGGGCGCCATCATGGCGGCGACGGCCGACTACTTCGGGCTGACGGTGGAGGACCTCTGCGGCTCGTCCCGCAGCCGGGTGCTGGTGACGGCGCGGCAGATCGCGATGTACCTCTGCCGTGAGCTGACGGATCTGTCGCTGCCCAAGATCGGCGCGCAGTTCGGCAACCGCGACCACACGACGGTGATGCACGCCGACCGGAAGATCCGCGCGCTGATGGCCGAGCGGCGCTCCATCTACAACCAGGTCACCGAACTCACCAACCGCATCAAGAACGGCTGACCGAGCCGGCCACGCGTCGGCGCCCGCTTCGAGGCACTTCCAGGGCGCTCCGGGACACCTCCCGGGGCGCCCTTCGTCATGTCCGGAGGGCCGCCGGTACATGACACACGCTCAACAGCTGTTCGAATACGGGTCGCCGAGAGCGGCTTCTCCACAGAAAGCGGCCCGCTCTCCCGTCCACACCCTGGGGATCGATAAGTTGTCCAGACTGCGTCCACAGGCCGGCCGGCCGGAAGTGGATCATGCCAGGTCAGACCCCTGGGGATTTGTGGCCAACTCTTCTCCACAGCCTGTGGACAGTTTTTTCGCCCACAGGCACCGAGTCCCGTTGTCCACCGGCGGCCCACAGGCAACGGGCCGTTGCCCACAGCTTGGGGCCGCTTCTCCACATCGCTGTCCACTGTTCGGCAACGGAACACGACTGTTCACCGAGCCGAGTGAAAGGCGTCACACCGAGGTTGCCTCGGGGCCTGTGGGGAACGTCGGAAAAGCTGGGGACGAGCCTGGGGAGAAGTCGGGGTGCCCTGTGCACCGGTTGTGCAGAACTTTTGGCCGTCCACAGAACGACGGGGTTGTCCACCGGTGGCGCCCACAGGACCGGTGGACAAAAAAGTAGGTCTGACCTGCGAAAACGACGTTATCCACGGAATCCACAGGCCCTACTACTACTAACACCTAGAGTTACCTGGGAATCCGATTCGAAGTGGGTGCTGTGCACAACTCGGCGCCGGACCGCCTCCGCCCGGTTGTCTCGACTTGACCCCGAGCAGCACCGAGTGTCGGTGCCGTACGTCAGACTGTTCCCCGGCAACCTCACCCTGCCCACGGCGGAGTGAGCCCATGCCGATGACGAAGAAGGCCGGCAGGACGAGTCAGCAACAGCAGGAGGCGGTTCCGGTGAAGATCCGGGTGGAGCGCGATGTACTGGCGGAGGCGGTGGCCTGGGTGGCCCGTAGCCTCCCGGCCCGTCCGCCGGCGCCCGTTCTTGCGGGCCTTCTGCTGAAGGCCGAGGAAGGCGCGCTGAGCTTCTCCAGCTTCGACTACGAGGTCTCGGCCCGGGTCTCGGTGGACGCCGAGGTCGAGGAGGACGGCACGGTCCTCGTCTCCGGCCGGCTGCTCGCCGACATCTGCCGCGCTCTTCCCAACCGGCCGGTGGAGATTTCCACAGACGGTGTACGGGCGACGGTGGTCTGCGGCTCCTCGCGGTTCACCCTGCACACCCTTCCGGTGGACGAGTACCCGGCACTGCCGCAGATGCCGACCGCCACCGGCACCGTCCCCGGTGAGGTCTTCGCCTCCGCCGCCGCCCAGGTGGCCATCGCGGCGGGCCGTGACGACACCCTCCCGGTGCTCACCGGCGTACGGATCGAGATCGAGGGCGACACGGTCACCCTCGCCTCGACGGACCGCTACCGCTTCGCCGTCCGCGACTTCCTGTGGAAGCCGGAGGTCTCCGACATCTCCGCGGTCGCCCTGGTGCCCGCCAAGACGCTGCTGGACACCGCCAAGGCACTCACCAGCGGCGACACGGTCACGCTGGCGCTCTCGGGCTCCGGCGCCGGCGAGGGGCTGATCGGCTTCGAGGGCGCGGGCCGGCGGACGACCACCCGGCTGCTCGAAGGCGACCTCCCGAAGTACCGCACGCTGTTCCCGACGGAGTTCAACTCGATCGCGGTGATCGAGACCGCGCCGTTCGTCGAGGCCGTCAAGCGCGTGGCGCTGGTCGCCGAGCGCAACACCCCGGTGCGGCTCAGCTTCGAGCAGGGTGTGCTCATCCTCGAAGCGGGTTCCAGCGACGACGCACAGGCTGTGGAGAGGGTCGACGCCAAGCTCGACGGCGACGACATCTCGATCGCCTTCAACCCGACGTTCCTGCTCGACGGCCTCAGCGCCATCGACTCGCCCGTCGCGCAGCTCTCCTTCACGACGTCCACCAAGCCGGCGCTCCTCAGTGGGAAGCCGGCTCTGGATGCCGAGGCCGACGACGCGTACAAGTACCTGATCATGCCGGTGCGGCTGTCGGGCTGACCACCTTCGCCGGGCCGCCGGGTGTCACTCCCGCGGTCGGCGCGGTGTCGTCGGGTTTGCCCCACCAGGCCCGGCGTAGGCTCGGGCCCGGGTCGCGCGCCACCGTCGCCGCCGTCCCGCGCCTGAACGACTGTCGGCTCAACGCTTAAGGAACCACTGATGGAGCTCGGTCTCGTCGGCCTCGGCAAGATGGGCGGCAACATGCGCGAGCGCATCCGCCGCGCAGGCCACACCGTCATCGGATACGACCGGAACGCGGACGTCGCGGACGTCCACAGCCTCGAAGAGCTGGTGAGCAGGCTCAAGGGCCCCCGGGTCATCTGGGTGATGGTCCCCTCGGGTGCGGCGACGCAGTCGACGATCGACGAGCTGGCGGAGCTGCTGTCCCCCGGCGACGTGGTCGTGGACGGTGGCAACTCCCGCTGGACGGACGACGAGAAGCACGCGGTGGAGCTCGGCATCAAAGGTGTCGGCTTCGTCGACTGCGGTGTCTCCGGCGGCGTCTGGGGCCTCCAGAACGGCTACGCGCTGATGTACGGCGGCGAGACGGCGAACGTCGCGAAGGTCCAGCCGATCTTCGACGCCCTCAAGCCCTCGGGCGACAAGGGCGCGGTCCACGCGGGCAAGGTCGGCGCCGGCCACTTCGCGAAGATGGTCCACAACGGCATCGAGTACGCCATGATGCAGGCCTACGCCGAGGGCTGGGAGCTGCTGGAGAAGGTCGACTCCGTCACCGACGTACGCGAGGTCTTCCGCTCCTGGCAGGACGGCACGGTCATCAGGTCCTGGCTGCTGGACCTGGCGGTCAACGCGCTGGACGGCGACGAGCACCTGGACGCCCTGCGGGGATACGCCGATGACTCCGGCGAGGGCCGGTGGACGGTCGAGGCGGCCATCGACAACGCGGTGCCGCTGCCCGCGATCACCGCGTCGCTGTTCGCCCGGTTCGCGTCGCGGCAGGACGACTCGCCGCAGATGAAGATGGTCGCCGCGCTGCGCAACCAGTTCGGCGGCCACGCGGTCGAGCAGGCGGACGAGAGCACGCCGGGCAAGCCCGGCAGGCCCAAGCCGGCCGGTCCCAAGAACGAGAAGTAGTCCTCCGCCCTCGTCGGGCGGCGCGCAGAACCGGGGAGGTCGGGTCACGCCCATGCACGTCACGCATCTCTCGCTGGCCGACTTCCGTTCGTACGCCCGGATCGAGGTGCCCCTCAATCCGGGCGTCACCGCTTTCGTGGGGGCCAACGGGCAGGGGAAGACCAATCTGGTCGAGGCGGTCGGCTATCTCGCCTCGCTCGGCAGCCACCGGGTCTCCTCGGACACCCCGCTGGTGCGGATGGGCGCCGAGCGCGCGGTGATCCGGGCGGCCGTCACCCAGGGGGAGCGCTCACAGCTGGTCGAGCTCGAACTCAACCCGGGGCGCGCGAACAGAGCCAGGATCAACAGGTCGTCGCAGGTCAGGCCGCGCGACGTGCTGGGGATCGTACGGACGGTGCTGTTCGCGCCGGAGGATCTGGCGCTGGTGAAGGGCGATCCCGGTGAGCGTCGGCGCTTCCTCGACGAACTGATCACGGCGCGCTCCCCGCGCATGGCGGGTGTGCGCTCGGACTACGACCGGGTGCTCAAGCAGCGCAACACCCTGCTGAAGTCGGCGGCGATGGCGCGGCGGCACGGCGGGCGCGGGATGGATCTGTCCACGCTGGACGTGTGGGACCAGCATCTGGCCCAGGTGGGCGCGGAGTTGCTGGTGCGGCGGCTGGACCTGATCGAGACGCTGCAACCGCTGACGGACAAGGCGTACGAGCAACTGGCGCCCGGTGGCGGGCCGGTGGCGCTGGAGTACCGCTCCTCGTCCGCGGGCTCGGAGGGCGCGTCCGCGGGCGCGGCTTCCGAGGGGCCGGGCGCCGAGGTGCCGCGGTCACGCGAGGAGCTGTACGCGCAGCTCATGGCCGCGCTGGCGGGGACACGCAAGCAGGAGATCGAACGGGGGGTCACGCTGGTGGGTCCGCACCGGGACGAACTGCTGCTGAAGCTGGGCCAGTTGCCGGCCAAGGGGTACGCGAGCCACGGCGAGTCCTGGTCGTACGCGCTGGCGCTGCGCCTGGCCTCGTACGACCTGCTGCGCGCCGAGGGCAACGAGCCGGTGCTGGTCCTCGACGACGTCTTCGCCGAACTGGACGCGCGACGCCGTGAGCGGCTGGCGGAGCTGGTGGCGCCCGGCGAGCAGGTGCTGGTCACGGCGGCGGTGGACGACGACGTGCCGGACATCCTGGCCGGGGCACGGTACACGGTGGCCGACGGCACGGTGGAGCGGACATGAGCGGCCCGGAAGGACACGAGGGGGCGTCGGAGCCGTCGGCGCCCGTCGAGGCGTCGGGTGTCGACCTGGCGCGGGTCGCGCTGCGGGCGGCGAAGGAGCAGGCGCGGGCGCGTGGCGCCGCCGCCCAGCAGAAGAAGCAGGCCAGACGGGGCGGCGGCCTGCGGTCGGGCTCGGGGGCCGACGGCCGCGATCCGCTGTCGCTGGGCGCCGCGATCAACCGGCTGATCACCGAGCGCGGCTGGGAGAAGCCCGCCGCCGTGGGCGGTGTGATGGGCCGCTGGCCGCAGATCGTGGGCGACGACCTGGCCAAGCACTGCGTGCCCGAGCGGTACGAGGAGGACGAGCGGATCCTGACGGTGGTCTGCGACTCGACGGCGTGGGCGACGCAGCTGCGGCTGCTGGCCCCGCGGCTGGTGGCCCGGCTGAACGAGGACCTGGGGCACGGCACGGTGAAGGTGATCAAGGTGCGCGGGCCGGGCGGTCCGCCGCGGCGCTTCGGCGGGCTGCGGGCGCCCGGCAGCAAGGGCCCGGGGGACACGTACGGCTGAGCGCGGCGGTCCGGTCCCGGCCGGGCGCCGGCGCCGGGCCTCGCGCGCTGCTTCCCGGAGGCGTACGCCGGTGAATGGCAGGCGTTCGGTGACCGACCGGCCACGCTCCGTACGCCCGGACGGTGCCGCGGACAGCGCCTCGCCCGCGCCCCCGCCGTGACCTCCCGAAACCTCCCCACGAGCCCTCCTCACCGCTCCACGTACGGCTGACGGGGGCGCCTCACGGTTGACCGCACCACCGCGAAGAGCCGCTTCGACGGGCCGTCAGGAGCGCCGTCAGAGCCCCAACAGCCCCTCGGCGGGCGCCACTTCACACGCGTGCCACCCCGTCTCTCCGAGGCACCCCGGAGACCGCTGTGACCTCCTCTTACGGCTGCGCGGTGTGAGCTGTCCCTCACGGTAGCCGGGGGTTGACAGCCCGAAGCGCTCAAAGCCCGCGTGAGCCTCTTGGAGCCCCTGCCCGAATATGGGGAGTCGGCAGCCGCCGGTTCAGGGCGGCACATGCGGACTCAGGTACCGGCAAACCCCCATTCGGGTCGCGGCTACCGGTAGACTGGTCGAGAATCCCGCCTCGTCGGCGGGAGTCGCTTACCAAGACTGACAAACACTGTCGCAAGCCGAACGACGCAGCCGCTCCCGCCTGCCCGGAGAACGGCCTGTGCTGTGCCAGAAAGGGCGCTTCGTGGCCGATTCCGGCAACCCCAACGAGAAGACTCCGTCCGTGGTGACTGGTGAGAACGGCGAGGTGACGGCCTCGTACAACGCCAGTGCGATCACGGTGCTGGAGGGCCTGGACGCGGTCCGTAAGCGTCCCGGTATGTACATCGGTTCGACCGGTGAACGTGGGCTTCATCACCTGGTGACCGAGGTCGTCGACAACTCCGTCGACGAGGCTCTGGCCGGGCACGCGGACACCATCGACGTCACGATCCTCGCCGACGGCGGCGTACGCGTGGTCGACAACGGCCGTGGCATCCCCGTGGGCATCGTCCCGTCCGAGGGCAAGCCGGCCGTCGAGGTCGTGCTGACGGTGCTGCACGCGGGCGGCAAGTTCGGCGGCGGCGGCTACTCCGTCTCCGGCGGTCTGCACGGCGTGGGTGTCTCCGTGGTGAACGCGCTGTCGACGAAGGTCGCCGTCGAGGTCAAGACCGACGGCCACCGCTGGACGCAGGACTACAAGCTCGGGGTGCCGACGGCGCCGCTGGCGCGCAACGAGGCGACGGACGAGACGGGCACGACGGTCACTTTCTGGGCCGACCCGGACGTCTTCGAGACCACGGAGTACTCCTTCGAGACGCTGTCGCGGCGCTTCCAGGAGATGGCCTTCCTCAACAAGGGCCTGACCCTGAAGCTGACCGACGAGCGCGAGTCGGCGAAGGCCGTCGTGGGCGCCGACGTCGCGGGCGCGGACTCGGCCGAGAAGCCCGGCGAGGAGCCGGTGCGCAGCGTGACGTACTTCTACGAGGGCGGCATCGTCGACTTCGTGAAGTACCTCAACTCCCGCAAGGGCGAGCTGATCCACCCCACGGTCATCGACATCGACGCCGAGGACAAGGAGCGGATGCTCTCGGTGGAGATCGCGATGCAGTGGAACTCGCAGTACAGCGAGGGTGTGTACTCCTTCGCGAACACGATCCACACGCATGAGGGCGGTACGCACGAGGAGGGCTTCCGCGCGGCGATGACCGGCCTGGTCAACCGCTACGCGCGCGAGAAGAAGTTCCTGCGCGAGAAGGACGACAACCTGGCGGGCGAGGACATCCGCGAAGGTCTGACGGCGATCATCTCGGTCAAGCTGGGCGAGCCGCAGTTCGAGGGCCAGACGAAGACCAAGCTCGGCAACACGGAGGCGAAGACCTTCGTACAGAAGATCGTGCACGAGCATCTGACGGACTGGTTCGACCGCAATCCCAACGAGGCGGCCGACATCATCCGTAAGTCGATCCAGGCCGCCACGGCCCGGGTCGCGGCCCGTAAGGCGCGGGATCTGACGCGTCGCAAGGGCCTGCTGGAGTCGGCGTCGCTGCCGGGCAAGCTGAGCGACTGCCAGTCGAACGACCCGTCCAAGTGCGAGATCTTCATCGTCGAGGGTGACTCGGCCGGCGGCAGCGCGAAGTCCGGCCGCAACCCGCAGTATCAGGCCATTCTCCCGATCCGCGGAAAGATCCTGAACGTCGAGAAGGCGCGGATCGACAAAATCCTCCAGAACACCGAGGTGCAGGCGCTGATCTCGGCGTTCGGCACCGGTGTGCACGAGGACTTCGACATCGAGAAGCTCCGCTATCACAAGATCATTCTGATGGCGGACGCCGACGTCGACGGCCAGCACATCAACACGCTGCTGCTGACTTTCCTCTTCCGCTTCATGCGCCCGCTGGTCGAGGCGGGGCACGTGTATCTCTCGCGGCCCCCGCTCTACAAG
The DNA here is from genome assembly GCF_042714995.1 of Streptomyces sp. NPDC058665. Taxonomy (NCBI): domain Bacteria; kingdom Bacillati; phylum Actinomycetota; class Actinomycetes; order Kitasatosporales; family Streptomycetaceae; genus Streptomyces; species Streptomyces sp. NPDC058665. The sequence continues at coordinate 88,794 of NZ_JBHXRX010000021.1, read as the reverse complement.
ATCAAGTGGGGCCGGGACGACTTCGAGTACGCGTACTCGGACCGGGAGCGCGACGCCCTGGTCGAGCTGGGGAAGCAGAACGGCAAGCGCATCAGGGAAGACTCGATCCAGCGCTTCAAGGGCCTCGGCGAGATGAACGCCGAGGAGCTGCGCATGACGACGATGGACGTCGACCACCGCGTGCTCGGCCAGGTGACGCTCGACGACGCGGCGCAGGCCGACGACCTGTTCTCGGTGCTGATGGGTGAGGACGTCGAGGCCCGGCGCTCGTTCATCCAGCGCAACGCCAAGGACGTCCGCTTCCTCGACATCTGAGTCGGTCCCCCGCTGACCGCCATCGAATTGGCCGAAAGGAACTTTGACCAGCAATGGCCGACGACAACACTCCTGTGATGCCCGAAGAGGTGCCCGCCGTGGAAGGCGTGGGCATGCGTGTCGAGCCCGTGGGGCTTGAGACGGAGATGCAGCGCTCGTACCTCGACTACGCGATGTCCGTCATCGTGTCGCGTGCGCTGCCCGACGTACGGGACGGTCTGAAGCCCGTCCACCGCCGGGTGCTGTACGCGATGTACGACGGCGGCTACCGGCCGGAGAAGGGCTTCTACAAGTGCGCCCGCGTCGTCGGTGACGTGATGGGCACGTACCACCCGCACGGCGACTCCTCGATCTACGACGCGCTGGTCCGCCTCGCGCAGCCGTGGTCGATGCGGATGCCGCTGGTGGACTCCAACGGCAACTTCGGCTCGCCCGGCAACGACCCGGCCGCCGCGATGCGGTACACCGAGTGCAAGCTGATGCCGCTGTCGATGGAGATGCTCCGGGACATCGACGAGGAGACCGTCGACTTCACGGACAACTACGACGGCCGTAACCAGGAGCCGACGGTCCTGCCGGCGCGCTTCCCGAACCTGCTGATCAACGGCTCGGCCGGCATCGCCGTCGGTATGGCCACCAACATCCCGCCGCACAACCTGCGGGAGGTCGCCGCGGGCGCTCAGTGGGCGCTGGAGCACCCGGACGCCTCGCACGAGGAACTGCTGGACGCGCTGATCGAGCGCATCAAGGGCCCGGACTTCCCCTCCGGCGCGCTGGTCGTGGGCCGCCGTGGCATCGAGGAGGCGTACCGCACCGGTCGTGGCTCGATCACGATGCGCGCGGTCGTCGCGGTCGAGGAGATCCAGAACAGGCAGTGCCTGGTTGTCACGGAGCTGCCGTACCAGACCAACCCCGACAATCTCGCGCAGAAGATCGCCGACCTGGTGAAGGACGGCAAGGTCGGCGGCATCGCCGACGTGCGGGACGAGACGTCCTCGCGTACGGGGCAGCGGCTGGTGGTCGTGCTCAAGCGCGACGCGGTCGCCAAGGTCGTGCTGAACAACCTCTACAAGCACACCGACCTCCAGACGAACTTCGGGGCCAACATGCTTGCGCTGGTGGACGGTGTGCCGCGCACGCTGTCGATCGACGCGTTCATCAGGCACTGGGTGACGCACCAGATCGAGGTCATCGTCCGGCGTACGCGCTTCCGGCTGCGCAAGGCCGAGGAGCGCGCGCACATCCTGCGCGGTCTGCTCAAGGCGCTGGACGCGATCGACGAGGTCATCGCGCTGATCCGGCGCAGCGACACCGTCGAGACGGCGCGCGGCGGCCTGATGAGTCTGCTGTCGATCGACGAGATCCAGGCGAACGCGATCCTGGAGATGCAGCTGCGCCGGCTGGCGGCGCTGGAGCGGCAGAAGATCGTCGCCGAGCACGACGAGCTCCAGGCGAAGATCAACGAGTACAACGCGATCCTCGCCTCCCCCGAGCGGCAGCGGCAGATCGTCAGCGAGGAACTGGCGGTGATCGTTGACAAGTTCGGTGACGACCGGCGTTCCAAGCTGGTGCCGTTCGACGGTGACATGTCCATCGAGGACCTGATCGCCGAGGAGGACATCGTCGTCACCATCTCGCGTGGCGGCTATGTGAAGCGTACGAAGACTGACGACTACCGCTCGCAGAAGCGCGGCGGCAAGGGCGTGCGCGGTACGAAGCTGAAGTCGGACGACATCGTCGACCACTTCTTCGTGTCGACGACGCACCACTGGCTGCTGTTCTTCACGAACAAGGGCCGGGTGTACCGGGCGAAGGCGTACGAGCTCCCGGACGCCGGACGTGACGCGCGCGGCCAGCATGTGGCGAACCTGCTCGCGTTCCAGCCGGACGAGAAGATCGCGCAGATCCTCGCCGTACGGGACTACGAGGCGGCGCCGTATCTGGTGCTGGCGACGAAGGCCGGTCTGGTCAAGAAGACGTCTCTGAAGGATTACGACTCGCCCCGTTCCGGTGGCGTGATCGCGATCAATCTCCGTGAGACGGACTCGGGCGCGGACGACGAGCTGATCGGTGCGGAGCTGGTGTCGGCGGAGGACGATCTGCTGCTCATCAGCCGGAAGGCGCAGTCGATCCGTTTCACCGCGACGGACGATTCTCTGCGGCCGATGGGGCGGGCGACATCGGGTGTGAAGGGGATGAGCTTCCGCGAAGGGGACGAACTGCTGTCGATGAATGTCGTCAGGCCCGGTACGTTCGTGTTCACTGCTACCGACGGCGGTTATGCGAAGCGGACCAACGTCGACGAGTATCGCGTCCAAGGGCGTGGCGGCCTCGGTATCAAGGCCGCGAAGATCGTGGAGGACCGCGGGTCGCTGGTCGGTGCGCTGGTGGTGGAGGAGACGGACGAGATCCTCGCCATCACCCTGGGCGGCGGCGTGATTCGTACGCGAGTCAACGAAGTCAGGGAGACGGGCCGTGACACCATGGGCGTTCAACTGATCAACCTGGGCAAGCGCGATGCCGTGGTGGGCATCGCTCGTAACGCCGAGGCCGGTCGTGAGGCTGAAGAGGTCGAAGGGGTCGTCGGCGAGGATGGCGACGAGGGTCCGGTGACCGAAGGAGCCGCGCTTGCCGAGGACGCTGAGGGCACCCAGCCCTCGGTCGCGGAGCACGAGGAGTAGACAGCGTGAGTGGAGCCACGGGCGCCGGCTCGGCCGCTTCCGGAGCGAACGGTGCCCGTGGCCCTGCCACGGACTCCCAGGGGGTTACGGTGACCGACACCCGGGGGCAGCAGCCCCCCTACGAGACGTACGGATCCGAGCAGCCGCAGCAGCAGGCTGCGCAGCCGTACCACCCGCCGCAGGCGTATCCGACGCCGTCGGGCGGGGGGACACAGGGCGGACAGCAGCGGCCGGCGCCACAGCCGGCGCAGGCTCAGGCACAGCCGCACGTGCAGCTGGGCCAAGGACAGGGGCAGGGCGTGAGTCCGGGGCAGCCGGCACAGGCATATCAGGCCGGCGGCCGGCAGCCCTCGACGACGGGCGTACGCCTGCCGCGCACGGGGGCGCGTACGACACCGCGCACACGCAAGGCGCGGCTGCGGGTGGCGAAGGCCGACCCGTGGTCGGTGATGAAGGTCAGCTTCCTGCTCTCCATCGCCCTCGGTGTGTGCACGGTCATCGCGGCCGCGGTGCTGTGGATGGTCATGGACGCGATGGGCGTCTTCTCGACGGTGGGCGGGACGATCAGCGAGGCGACGGGCTCGAACGAGAGCAACGGCTTCGACCTCCAGTCCTTCCTGTCGCTGCCGCGCGTGCTCATCTTCACGTCGGTGATCGCGGTGATCGATGTGGTACTGGCGACGGCTCTGGCGACGCTCGGCTCCTTCATCTACAACCTGTCGGCGGGCTTCGTGGGCGGCGTCGAGCTGACGCTGGCCGAGGACGAGTAGGAGCCCCTCTCAGCAGGCCGGACGGGGGGCGGCCGGGGGAGAGCGGGGGCCCCGGTATCGATTTTGGGACTGGCCCTGGAGTGCGCTAATCTTCAGGGGCAGCGCGGGGCTATAGCTCAGTTGGTTAGAGCGCATCCCTGATAAGGATGAGGCCACAGGTTCAAATCCTGTTAGCCCCACAGCAGTTGGACCGCAGGTCAGAGGCCCGGTAGCTCTCAGGAGCTACCGGGTTTTTGTTGTGCCGGCTTGATATCCCGTTATTGCTCCGTGACTTGTGGATATCCCCGGACGTACGGAGCGAGGGCCCAATACGTTTGTTGGGCCTGGGGTTGGGTCTTGGGGCCCATGCCGGGGTGCCTGGTGCCGCCGTATGTTTCTCATGTCGCCAGCGGGACCGGCCGGGAGGAAGCCGGGAACGCGGGGGACACCACGGACTCGCACGAGTCGGCCGGAGTCGGCCGGCCGACACACAAGGGGAAATCTCATGTCGAACGTCACGCTGAAGGCCGCCATCAACGCCAAGCTCTACGTCGGCACCTGGGCGAACACCGCCGTCTCCGCGATGAAGCGTCGCAGCGACAAGGGCCAGGGCGCGGTCGAGTACGTCGGCGTCATCGTCCTGGTGGCCCTGATCATCGCCGCGATCGTCGGCTCCGGTGTGGCCGACGAGATCGCGACCGGTCTGTCGGACAAGGTCGGCGAGATCCTCAGCGGCGAGTAAAACCGGCTCTCCCGCTCGGTCAGCGAGACAGCGCAGGCGCCGAACCGTCCCTGGCCAGGACGGTGACGGCTCGCCCCTCCCGCGGCATCGTGCGGGACCCGCAAGCGTCGATCCGCCCGGACAGAGAGTCTTCTGTCCGGGCGGATCGCTTTCCCTTGCGCGGGTGTTGACTGGAGGGTGTGGCCCCCGAGTTGGGGGGCGCATGTAGGTCACCGATCGGTATCGGTCGGTGTGTATAGTCGGGCGCCAGAAGGCCCCCCAAGACAAGGAAAGACGAGGTCGCGCGGTGAAGAAGCTTCTCCTGGTCGCACTGGCCGCCATCGGCGGGCTCCTCGTGTACCGCCAGATCCAGGCGGATCGCGCCGAGCAGGATCTGTGGACGGAGGCGACCGACTCCGTGCCCGCAGGTTCGGGTGTGTGAGACCCAGTAGTCGGTACGCGGGCCCCGGTCGCTGAGGCGACCGGGGCTTCGCGCTGTTGTGGGGGCGTGTTCGGTCCCCTTCGTTCGCCTTGGTTCGTCTCGCCGGGCCTTCCCGAAGGATTTTGGTTGCTTTTGTGAAGTTCTGGTCCGGTGGGCGTGTGGGGACCGGTACGGATCGGCGGCCCGCGCAGACAGGCGCGGGATCGGCGGGGCAGGATGGACCGGCACCCCGACCCCATGGGGGCGGCGGGTGCGGGCTGTTGGTGGCGGGCGGCTCAGTCGCCGGGACGACAAGGGGAAGCTCGTGAAGAGGCTGCGCAACAGGGGCCGGGTCGCGCTGGTCGCGGCGGCGGCGATGTGCGCGGTGGCGGCGCAGCCGGGGCTGCCAGGACTGCCCGGACCGGCCGGTACGGCCCGCGCGGCGGAGGGGCCGAGTCCGTACGCCTTCGATCCGCAGGCCGGGCGCGTCCAGGGCGCGGCGGGCACCAGCGCCGCGGAGCAGCTCGAAGCGGGCTCCACGTACCGCGATTCGATCGAGCCGGGCAAGAAGCTCTTCTACCGGCTGGATCTGGACGACGCGGAGAACGCGTACGTGTCCGCCACCGCCGTGCCGGAGCTGGGGTCGAGCGTGGACTACGGCGACAAGCTCCAGGTCACGGTGCAGGACAGCGACGGCAGGGACTGTGACTCCGGACAGGCCCGTGTCCTGTCGGCCAGCGACTACCCGCACCCGCTGACCGCGTACGCGACCCGGACTCTCGCCGGGAAGAAGTACGGCTCCTGCCGGGAGGCCGGTACGTACTACGTGATCGTGGAGCGGGAGTCGAAAGCCACGTCCACACAGGACGCGTGGGACCTGGAACTGCGCTTCCTGTCCGAGCCGGGGCTCACGGCCGTCGGCCCCACCGAGGCGCCCGAGGACTGGCCGAGCACGTCCCCCGGGCCGCCGTCGGGCGGGTCGAAGGCGCGGGAGGGCGGCGCGGGATTCACCGACGCCGCGAGCGTGGGGCAGGGTGAGTGGACGACGAAGATCGATCCCGGGGAGTCCCTCTACTACCGCGTGCCCGTCGACTGGGGGCAGCAACTGTTCACCAGCGCGGAGCTGGGCAGTTCGCAGGGGGACGGCTTCGTCACCGGCGCGCTGGCCCTCGCCGTCTACAACCCGGCGAGAGGGCTCGTCGACGGCACCGAATCGCTGACGTACAAGGGCGAGCAGAAGTCGCTGGCGATGGATCCGGCGCCGCCGGTGGACTACGCGAACCGCTTCAGTGCCGCGGGTGACGAGAAGGCGATGCGCTTCGCCGGCTGGTATTACGTGCGGGTGAGCCTCAACCCGGAGGTGGGCGAGAAGTTCGGGCAGGCGCCGCACGACCTGACGTTGCGGGTGACGGTCGACGGTACGGCGAAGGACGGGCCCGCGTACGACGGTCCGGCCGGCGAGTTCAGTGTGCCGGACGACGGCCTCGCGGGGGCGGACGGCGGGAAGACCGCCGGAGCCGCCGAGGACACGGGCACGATGAGGCTGCTCGCCGCGGGCGGGATCGGTACGGGGACGGTGCTGGTGCTGGGGCTCGGCGGGTGGATGCTGCTCGCGCGGCGGCGGCGCACGGGGCGGTAGCGGGGCGTCCGTGGCCAGCGGACCGGGCGCGGGCGGGGTGGGCCGTCAGATCTGCGAGAGGGCCCAGAACCCCACGGCGAAACAGACCAGCGCGAGCAGCAGAACCGGGATCGTCACCTTGGGCGGCGGTCCTGGCCGCTTCCGCGTGGCGTGCGCCGGGCCCGCGTGCGCCGGGGTGTGCGCGCCGGACGCCGGGGCACCGGGGGCGTACGGGGCCGGCGGGTACTGAGTGGGAACCCCGGGCTGCTGAGCGGTGTATCTACGGGTGTGCTGCAAGTCGTCGTGCGGCACGGCGGTGGTGGGCGCCTGCGACAGGTCGGGCGCCGCGGGGGGAGAGGAAGCGAGCGGATGCGTGGGCGCGGAGTACGAGGCGGTGGGCGGGGTCGGCTGCAACGGGTATGGCCCGGGGGGCGGTTGGTGGGGTTGATATTGCTGAGGCTGGTGCTGCGGTGACTGTTGCCGCTCGGCCGGGGGCGGCGGGGGGAGATGGAAGCTGCCCGTCTCCGACATGGAGGTCCCGGTGTCGGGCTGCTGCTGTACGGAGGGGGCGTCGGGCGGCCAGGGGGCGTTCTGGCCGCCCTGGGGCTGCTGCCCGGCGGTCGTGCCGCCGGCCGTCCCGCTGGTCGCCCCGCCCGTCATTCCTGCGGCGGCAGCCCCGCCCGTGAGCCCACCCGTCACTCCCCCGGTGACTCCACCCGTGTGCTGGTTTCCGTACGAGGGCGGCTGAGGGGTCGCCGACGGCTGGTCCGGGTCGGCCGCCGTGACGGGCCCGTCGGGGCCGAACGGGTGCGGCAGCGGCCCGAGTTGGTCGAAGACCTCGACGGGTTCGTCGTCGTCCGTCGGCTCCGCCAGCATCTCGACGGCCGACGTGAGGGCCTTGCGTGCCCCCGTGGCCGTACGGAATCGGGCGCTCGGGTCCGGCTGGAGCAGCCCGGCGAGGACCTGCCACAGCGGCTCGGGAATGCCCTGGGGCGCTCCCGGGGTGCCGTGCGCGGTGAAGTAGTCCACCAGGGCCTTGGAGTCGGGCTTCTGCCCCTCCAGCAGATAGAGCGCGACCAGGCCGACGGCGAAGAGGTCGGCGGGGAAGTCCGGCTCCGCGCCCGTCATCTGCTCCGGCGCGAAGTAACCGGGCGTGCCCACCACGTAGTTGGTCTCCGTCAGGCGCGGCTCGCCCTTGCGCATGGAGATGCCGAAGTCGGACAGCCTCAGATGCGGCCGGCCGGTCCCGGTGGCCTCCAGCAGTATGTTGGCGGGCTTGATGTCGCGGTGTACGACTCCTTCGGCGTGCACCGCCGCGAGACCGGCGAGCAGCTGGTCGAGCAGGACGCAGACGAACCGCGGGGGCAGCGGCCCGTAGTCGCCGATGACATGGGCCAGCGATCCGCCGCTGACGAGGTCCATGGTGAACAGGACCTTGTCGTCGTCGGCGGCCCAGCTGGCCGGTGCGAGTACATGCGGGTGATCGATCCGCACGGCCTGCTCGCGTACGAAACGCAGCAGCGTGTGCGCGTCGCTCTGCTGCAGCACCTTGGCCGCGACGTACCGGCGGCGCCGGTGGTCCCAGGCACGCCAGACCGCGCCCACACCGCCACGTCCGATCGGGTCGACCAGCTCGTACCGACCAGCGAAGACCTCACCCATTGCGCCGCGCTCGCTCCCAGTCGTCGTGTCCGGCGGACCGTCGCCCTCGGCAGCGGTCTCACCCGTGCCCGGCTCCGGCCTAGTTCTGGTGCGCCTCGTAGTGCGCGACCGCCTCGGCGGTGCGCCCGGCTCCGTATACCCGGAGGAACTCTGCCAGCTCGGGGTGGCTCGGTGCGAGGGAGTCCGCCGCGTCGATGATGTCACCGGCGGCGGCGACCGACCGCAGCAGTGACTGGATCTCGCGGACGACCCGCCGCACGGTCGGTGCGCCCGTGCTGTTGGTCGTCTGGCTGGTGGCGGTGAGGACTGAGCCGCCCTGCGACTTCTTGACCTCTTCCATCCGGGCGGTGGCCTCGGCGGCGCTGACGCTGCCGTCGGCGACCTGGCCCGCGAGATCCTGGAGCGCCTGAACGCGCTGGACCACGGCGGGATTTCCGATCTTGGCGCGCTGGCCGCTCATCAGCTGCGAGAGCATCGGGGCCGACAGACCGAGCACTGCGGCGAGCCTGGCCTGATTCAGCCCCAGGTCGTCGATCAGCCGGCGGAAGAGGGCTCCCAGCGGTTCTCCGTACCAGCTGCGCTGAAGTTCCCGGGCTCTTGCTGTCGATTCCTGCTGTGCGGCGTCCATTCGCGTCTCCCCATCGCTTCCCCAGGCGGCAGCTTCGCTGCTGCGAACCTCTGGGGCATCCTACGGAGCGGGGTCGCGCACCGGGAGTCCCAATCCTTTTGTGGGATCACGGGGGACACCCGGTACTCTGTTCCAGGCGGTCACCGGCGTGCCCTGCGGAACCGTCGTACACCCCTTCCGGGGCCTTAGCTCAGTTGGTAGAGCGCTGTCTTTGCATGGCAGATGTCAGGGGTTCGACTCCCCTAGGCTCCACACCTCTTGAGGGCCCTCCGACTGCGGAAACGTGGTCGGAGGGCCTTCTTCCGTATCAGGCCGCGCGGCCCTGCGGGATCGGTCTCCCGCCGAGTACATGCTGGTGGAGGCGTTGTACGCGTGCGGACGGCTCGACGCCGAGTTCGTCGACCAGAGTAGTCCGCAGACGCTGGAAGGCCTCAAGCGCCCGCCAGGTGTGGCCCGCCCGGTGCAGGGCTGTCATCAGGTGGCCGCAGAGATTCTCGTCGAGCGGGCGCTGCGCGGTCAGCATCAGCAGTTCGCTCAGGATCTCGTTGTGCCGGCCGAGCCGCAGATCGATTTCGATACGGAGTTCTCGCGCACGCGTCTGCTGCTCGTTCAGGCCGAGCACCTCCGTCTCCAGCACGCGGCCGGCCGGGACGTCGGCCAGGGCCGCCCCGCGCCACAGGGCGAGAGCCTCGCCCAGCGTCCAGGACGCCGCGGCGTCGTCGCCCCGCGCCAGCGCCTCGCCGGCCGTGGCGCTCATGTCCGTGAAGGTGTTCACGTCACAGGTGACCGCGGGCGCGTTCAGTTGATAGCTGCCGAAATGGGTTGTCAGAACGTCTTTGGGGGAGAGCGGCGAGTCCGCGGGCAAGGCGTCGCCGATGAGTCGTCGAAGTTGCAGTACATACGTCTGCAAGGTGGTCGGGGCGCTCCGCGGAATGCGGTCGCCCCATATCTCGTCCATGAGTGTGGAAACCGGAACCATGCGACCCGCGCGCAGGGCGAGAAGGGCGAGCAACTGTCTTGGTTTGCCTGCCCTCGGCACGATCGACCTGTCATGGATCCGGACACTCAGAGGACCCAGCACTTCGATATCCATACGGCACCTCCGTATGTGAATAGGCAACATCTTGGCCGCACGTATGAACCAAGAGGTGCCCCGGCGGCGCGGGTCGTCGGCACCGGTCGTCCGGTGCGGAGCAGCCCATGCCACGCCCGGCCCATGCCTGCGGCCGGACAAGCCCATCAGACGAGAATGCGGAATTCCGGAATTACTTTCCGTAACTCCACCACGGTGGTCGGCCGTGGGTGCGCCGCATTTCGCTGACCAATCCCCGTAATCCCCCTTGGCTCACTGGTCAACCCAGCGATGTGGGTCACGGTAATGCGACCCCATGATCCGTCGCAGCCGACTATCAGCCAATTTCTGAAACCCGTGGGGTGCGTGGGCCCGAATCATTCGCCCCGTGGCGCGATTCGGTCGCGATGGTTCCAGTAGGTGGGCGCTCCGCGGTCGGGCCGACGCCGTAGAGGATCACGTACCACCCGTGCCACGAGCCCGATCGGAGTGATCACCAGCAGATAGACGGCGGCGAGCAGCACGGAGGCGGCGAGGTGCCGTATCCCGCTCATGGGCAATGTCCTCTCGTTGTCCTCAGTCCCTCAGTCCCTCAGTCCAGCGGTATCAGGTCGCGCCAGTCGTCCTTCTCCGACCAGGCGGGCTGGGCGGGCTTCTCCAGCAGGAAGTCACCGAGCGCCAGCGTGTCGATGTCCGTACGCATGAAGCACCGGTAGGCGTCCTCGGGGGTCGCCACGATCGGCTCGCCGCGCACGTTGAAGGACGTGTTGACCAGGACCGGGCAGCCGGTCAGTTCGTTGAAGTCGCCCAGCAACCGGTGCAGTCGCGGGTCATGGTCGGCCGTGACCGTCTGGACGCGCGCGGAGTGGTCCACATGCGTCACCGCCGGGACCGTCGACCGGCGCGCCCGAAGGCGGTCGAGCCCTGTCGCGTCGGCCGCGACATCGGCCTCGATCCGCTGCCGCTCGGCGACCGCCGCCACGACGAGCATGTACGGGCTCGGCTGTCGCAGGTCGAAGTACTCCTCGGTGTGCTCGGCCATCACGATCGGGGCGAAGGGCCGGAAGGACTCCCGGAACTTGATCTTCTGGTTCATGACCGACTGCATCGTCGGATTCCGCGCGTCCCCGAGGATCGAACGGGAGCCGAGGGCCCGCGGCCCGAACTCCATCCGCCCCTGGAACCACCCCACCACCTTCCCCTCGGCCAGCTCCCCCGCGACCCTGCGCGAGAGCTCCTCCGCACGGAGGCGGGTGCAGGGGAGCGAGCGGGCGTCCAGGAAGGCCTTGATCTCGTCGCTGTCGAAACCCGGCCCGAGGCGCGAACCACGCATGGCGTCACGGGACTCGCGCGTATGCGTGCGCTCCGTGCCGGGTCCGTCCCGCCTGGCCAGCAGCGCGGCGCCGAGCGCGCCGCCCGCGTCCCCCGCGGCCGGCTGCACCCAGACCTCCTCGAAGAGGCCGCTCTCCACGATCTTCCCGTTGGCCACGCAGTTCAGCGCCACACCCCCGGCCATGCACAGGTGGCTCTCGCCGGTGAGCCGCTGTGCCGTACGGGCCAGCTTGAGCATCACTTCTTCGGTGACCTGCTGCACCGAAGCGGCGAGGTCGAACTCCCGCTCCGTGAGCGGTCCTTCGGGCTCCCGGCGCGGCCCCCCGAAGAGCTGCTCGAAGCGGCGCCCGGTCATCACCTGGCCGTGCAGGAACTCGAAGAACCGGGTGTCGAGCCGGAACGAGCCGTCGTCCTTCAGGTCGATCAGGTGCTCACGGATCAGTGGTGCGTAGACGGGCTTGCCGTACGGCGCGAGGCCCATCAGCTTGTACTCGCCGGAGTCGACCTTGAAGCCGCAGAAGTAGGTGAAGGAGGAGTAGAGCAGCCCCAGGGAGTGCGGGAAGGACAGCTCGGCCACCGGCGCGACGCGGTCACCGGTGCCGTGCCAGATGGAGGTGGTGGTCCACTCACCCACGCCGTCCACACAGAGCACGGCCGCCGATTCGTAGGGACTCGGCAGGAAGGCGGACGCCGCGTGCGACTCGTGGTGCTCAAAGCATTCGATGTCGGGTACAGGGCCGAGTCCCAGCTCCGCCAGCCGGTCGCGGACCTCGGAGGCCGTACGCAGCTTCCACCCCAGCCAGGCGGGTGCGACTTCGCGGAAGGAGCTCCAGGTACGGGGCGCGGTCCCCAGATATGTCGCGAGCACCCGGCGGAATTTACGTGCGGGCTGCTCGTAGTAGGCGATCCGGTCGAGGTCGCCGAGCTTCGCGCCGCCTTCGTCGAGGCAGTAACGGACGGCCAGTTCGGGGAAGGACGGATCGTGCCGGCGCCTGCTGAACCGCTCCTCCTGCGCAGCCGCGATGATGCCGTTCTCGCCGACCAGGGCGGCGGCGCTGTCGTGGTAGTAGGCGGAGAGGCCGAGAACGGTGGTGGCCGGGGTACGCATGGCCATGGGTCAGCTCCTCAGATCGAGGTGGTCCGGGTGTGCCGGCCGGTGCGGGCGGTCCTGGTGTGCCTCGGGGGCCCGATGCGCCGGGTGGTCCGGGCGCCGGGCGCGATTCGCGCGCCGGGTGTGGAACGCGGCGTACAGCTCCGCCGCCCGGCCGCTCGGCGGATTGAGCGAGCGGTGGCCCACCTTGATCCGCTCCCAGATGTCGTGGGTCCTGCCGGGCCCGAGGACTCCGGGCAGATCGGCCAGATAGCTGTCGATCGCGTCCGCGGCCCAGGCGGAGTGCCCGGTGGCGACGTTGTCGATGGTGTTGTGCAGATCCACGAACTGGGTGCTGAAACCGTGGTGCTTCAGCCCCACCCGCGCACTGCGGTAGCTGCCACCGACACCGGACAGTTCCATGGCGAGGTTGAGCCCGAGGATCTCCGGCATGAAGGTCTCGGGGAAGCGCGAGATGCTCAGCCAGTAGACCGGCATCGAGAACGCCTCGTCACGGAAGTCCGGCCAGGCGCTGAACTCCGGTGACGCGGTGGCGGGCAGATCGATGCCCATCTCGCTCAGCAGCGCGCGGTAGATGCGTGGATGGTTGAGGTCGGACTCGCCGTTGCCTAGTTCGTCCCAGTAGGTCCGGAAGAGCAGGTGGCCGGAGCGGGACGAGGCGTGCTGATAGTCGGTGAAGCCCTGGAGCCAGCCTCCGTCGATCATGATCAGCGGGGCGAGCTGGAGGGTGGAGTCGATCAGCTCTTCGCGTGAGGGCAGCTCGACGTCGCTTTCTTGGAAGGTCTCGGCGTGCCGGTCGTGCGCGCGGGTGAGCCATTGACGCAGTCCGTGCTCCGCGTCCCAGTGCACGGGCAGTCGCTCGGGCGCGCGGTGCGGTGCGTAACGGGAACGGGCCAGCCAGCGGGTCGCGTAGGAGTACGCGAATTCGCGCAGGGCCGGGGAGTCGGCACGGCTGAGGAGGCTTCGGTAAGCGCCGCGGGCCGTGGGGCGGGAGCGTGCGGCGGAGGTACGGCGGCGGCCGGGACGCACCGGAGAAGTGGTGGACCCGCCTTCCGGATCCGCGCGACCGGCATCCTCAACGGCGTCCCGAGCGGGGTCGAGGCCGGTGTCAAGGTCCGCGTCCTGGGCATGCCAGGCGCGCTGCGCCTCGCGCAGTGCCTCGTGGTGGGCGGGCGGAAGACCGTCCTCCGGATGCGGCTCCGCGCCTTCCGGCGGCAGATGCGCGATCCACCGGCGGAGCACCGCGATGTCTTCCTCCGTGAAGATCCGGAACATCGGCCCGTCGGGCGCTACGAGCCCACCCAGCAGAGGACTTGAGTCCGGTTTCCCCGGGCGTACGAGCCTGCTCCGGGACAGCGCGGTGAGGAAAGGACCGGGCCCGGCGTCCACGTCGGCGAACCAGTCGGAGAGCGGACGGCCGTCGAGTTCGTAGTCGGAGTGGTAGACGGCCGCCTGACGGGCCCGGCGGCAGATCAGCCGCCAGACGCCGTGGTCCGGGTGGCGGGCCAGCGACGTCTCGTCGAGCAGCCGGGCGCTCCAGGAGCGCACTTCGCGCGCGGCCCAGTGGAAGCCGAGCCGCAGCCGGCGCTCCGCCTCCTGGCCGCCCGCCGGGCCCGCCAGGGCGGACCGTTCCTCGATGTACGCGCGGGCGGCGGCCAGCGACAACTCCCGTGCGGTGGGCGCGGCGCCCGGCCGGGCCCCGCCCATGTCCAGGCTCTCCAGGTCGTCGCCCCCGGCACCGCCCGACCCGAGCACGGCCGCGACCGCGGGCGGCGTCCCCACCGCCCGCAGACAGAGGTCCGCCCCGAGGATCTCCGGCAGGAACTCGCCGGGCTGCCTGCTCATCGCGAGCAGCAGCGCGATCAGCCGGAAGCCGGCGGTCTCGACGTACTCACTGCTCGCCAGCCGTACCCCCGGCTGCTCCTCGGCGATCCGGTGCCGGCGGAGCAGGGCACGGTACGCGCTGCCGCGATCCGAGAGCGGCAGCCCGGCGCCGACATCGGAGGCGTAGAGGGTGAGCACCCTGAGGACCGGTTCGGTCTCGGAGTTGCCCGGACTGGGGATCCACTGGAGCCAGGCACCGGCGGAGAGGGCCAGCGGCGCGCAGTCGCGCAGCACGCCGCGTACGGCCTCCGGCCCTTCGAGCACCAAGGCGAACCGGTCCGCCTCCTCGCCGCTCCACCGCCGGACCGTCTCCATCAGATCCGGAAGCGCGGCGTCGTCCCCATGCCCGCTCGCGCCCGTCTGCTCGCCCGCGCCCGCCGCGTCGCCCGCCGCGCCGTTCGTTTCAGGTGCCGGCAGAGCGGCCCGTACGAGTTCCACGTCCCGGGCGGACAGTGGCAGCGGGCCCTCGGGGGCCAGTGCTCGCAGATACAGGGCGCGGTACATGGCGGTCGCGTTCCTTCCGCTCAGAACATCGGGTAGATGGTGTTGTCCTTGCGAGGCTTCTTCTTGCGTCGCCGGAAGAGCGCCAGGAGTTTCTTGAGCACGGCTGATCACCTCATTCCCGTGGTCTCTGTCACGCCGGCCTGTTGAGACCCAGTTCGGCGTTCATGATGTCCACCGCCACGCGGTTGCCGTCGTCGTTGAGGTGCGGCTGGTCGGTGAACAGCCAGGAGTCCCTGCTCGGCGCCACCTTGAAGGCGGCGTTGAGGTCGAGAAAGTCGATTCCGCGCGTCTTGCACGCGTCCGCCAGCGCCTGCGAGTAGACGGCGTGGACCGAGGGTTCGAGGATCTGCCGGAAGAGATCCCACACCCCGCCGCGTTCGGTGTAGTTCTCCTCGATGAGGAGCTTCTCCTCGGCGGTGAGGGACTTTCCGCACCAGGACGCGGTGGGCTGGAGTACGTACCGCACACGCGCCCCGGTCGGCACGGCCAGGTACTGGAGCGTGTCGAGATCGCGGAGCGCGTTGCGGAGCGCGACCTCGATCCGCGCGTCCGGGTCGGCCAGCGCAGGCTTGTCGGTGTCCTTCGCCTTGTCCGCCCCGCCGCCGAGCCCGATACGCCGGGCGGCCCGCGCGAGCTTCCCGGGCTGTTGGCCGGGCTTCTCGAACTGGTCGGTCATGATGCCCAGCTGACGGAAGAACGGCCCGGAGAAGAAGAACTGCCCGTACCCCTCGTCCGCGCCGGGGAGCCCGGAGACCACCAGATTGTTGAGCCCGGAGAAGACGACGATGTCCCGGACCCGGGGCAGGCTGTGCCGGTGCATCAGGAAGACGATCAGTTCCTGGGTGGAGTTGAACGCCGGGGCCGCGAGATTGAGCCACGGCACCGTGCCCTCGCCCTGCGAGAGCAGTGAGGGGATGGTGTGGGCGTCGGCGGTCGCACCAAATCCGAAGGCGGTGGAGGCGCCGAGGATCAGGCTCACCTCCCCTTCGGGGAGGGGTTCGCCGAGCGATACAGGGCCGTTGTCGGTCTCCGTTATCCGGAAGCCGGCGGAGTCGGTGTTGATCGCGGGAGACCGGTAGTCGGTCCGGTTGTAGAACATGACGTACGGCATCCAGCGGATGTCCGCGCCCGCGAAATCCTCGTAATGCTTCATCTGCGGAGTCAGCTTCGCCTGCTGTTCCACGGGAGTCCCCCTTGAGCCGGTGGCGGGCGCCCGTGCGGAGTCACGGCCCCCGGGGCTGCCGTGCCCTCGGCCCCGACTCTCCCTTCCGCACCTCGACTCCGGCTCAGGCGCCGCTGGACGCCCGCTGGATCACGGCTCGACTCCGGCTCGACCGCCGCTTGAGGGCGGCTTGAGGACGCCGCCGCCCGAATGGCCTGACGCGGCCTCAGGAATCCGTCGTCGGGCCGTAGAGGTTGATCAGTTGGGCGAGGTGACGGCCGGCTGTCAGCAGGGGGCGATCGCTTCTGGAGACCTGGGAGGCCAGTTCGGCGCCTTCGAGGGTGCTGATCACGGTGTGGGCCAGATCGCGGGCGTCGTCCTCCGCGATTTCGGCGCGGCGAAGTCGCGCATACACCAGGTCGCGCCAGTTCGCGAACGCGGCAGCCGCGGCCTCCTGGATGTCGGGGGCGCGCCCCGCCGTGCCGAGGGCGGTGGAGGTGACCGGGCAGCCCTCGACCCAGTCGGACTCGCGCAGCCCCTCCGCCAGGCGGTAGGCGCAGTCGATCACCGCCTGGGCCGGGTCGGCCGCGCCGTCGAGGGTGAGGCGCAGCTCGTCGGCGAACTCGCGCTCGCCGTGCCCGATCGCGGCGACGGCCAGCTGCTGCTTGCCGCCGGGGAAGAAGTGGTAGACCGACCCGAGTGTGGCTCCGGCCTCGGTCGAGATCTGTTTGATCCCCGTGCCGTCGTAGCCCTGGCGCTGCATCAGGAGCGACGCCGCCCGGACGATCCTCTCGCGCGTGCCGACCGGGCGTTCGCTTTCCTTCGTGGGGTCCTGCTCCGCCGTCCTCACGGCGGCAAGTCTACTGAATAGAACGCTCGCTCTAGCGGCGTGCTACGTTCTCCACTGGATAGAGCGTTCGTTCTAGTGGGAGTGGGACACGTGACGACGACGCATGCGAGTACGGGTACGGGCAAGGATGCGCCCGCGGTGACCGTGATCGGCCTCGGCCCGATGGGGCGGGCGATGGCGGGCGCGTACCTCGACAAGGGGTACGAGGTGACCCTCTGGAACCGCAGCGCGGGCAAGGCCGAGGAACTGGTGGCCAGGGGCGCCACCGAGGCTCCCTCGGTCGGTGAGGCCCTCGCCGCCGGCGGGCCGGTCGTGCTCAGCCTGACCGACTACGACGCGATGTACGCGATCCTCGAACCGGCCGCGGCGAGCCTGCCGGGACGGGTGGTCGTCAATCTGACCTCGGACACCCCCGAGCGGGCGCGGGCCGCCGCGCTCTGGTTCGAGGGGCATGGCGCACGGCAGCTGACCGGCGGGGTGAACACACCGCCCTCCGGCATCGGCACGCGGGAGGTCTTCACGTACTACAGCGGCCCCCGCGACCTCTTCGAGGAGCTGGCGCCGACGCTTGAGGTGCTGACCACCACCGACTACCGGGGCGAGGACCAGGGGCTGGCGGCGCTGTACTACCAGATCGGGATGGACCTGTTCTGGACCTCGATGCTCAGCTGGGTGCACGCCCTGGCGGTCGCCGACGCCAACGGCATCCCGGCCGCCGAGATCCTGCCGTACGCGTCGGAGAGCGCGCGCGGGATGTCCCGGTTCTTCGAGTTCTACACGCCCCGGATCGACGCCGGTGAGTTCCCCGGCGACGTGGACAGGCTCGCCATGGGGGTGGCCAGCATCGAGCACGTCGTGCACACCACCGAGGCGGCGGGGGTCGACACCGCCCTGCCCGCGGCGGTCCTGGAACTGTTCAGGCGAGGCGTCGCGGAGGGGCACGCGGACGACAGCTTCACCAGCCTGTTCAAGGTGATGAAGGGGCGCCCGAAGGCCGCCTGACCGGGCATGAGAAACGATTGACGGCGCCCGTTGCACCGTACGGGTGGTGTTCATCAGAAGAACTGCGCAGTGGCGGCGTTGGTCCCTCGATTCCCAAGATGCGTACACATCATGAGGAAGGTATGTAGATCGCTCAACCCGAGCGCAACCTGAAAGCGAGGGGCCATGGCCGCCTTCAAGGTCAAGAATCTGTGGACAGCCTTCCTGACCGCGTTCTTCGCGGTACTCACCACCCTGGGGCTGACCGCCCCCGCAGCGGCGGACGCCGCCGTACATCAGCCCGCCGAGCAGCCCGCGAAGGGTGGTCAGCCGCCGGTCGCCGCCGAGGAGCGGGGCGGTGGCCTGACACGGGGCGAAGGCGTCGCGCGGGTCGGAGGTGTGACGGCACCCGCGGTGCAACGGGCACTGCCGCAGAGCGCGCGGCCGGCGGACACGTCCCGGCCGCCGACCATCGAGCAGCGTATCCGCGCGGAAGCGCACGGTTCGTCACCCTCGGTCCGCCGGATGCCCGTCGACACCCGTACGGACGCCGATGTCGCGCGTGACAACAAGTCGGCCGCCGACGCGGCGCTTTCGGCGGCGGCGTGAGGAACCGGGATTCCCTCAGGACTCCTGGCATCCGCGGCGCACTCGGCGCCCGCGTGACCCGCTTCACCAGAGCCACCCGCAGCACCCGCGTCATGAGCGTCGCCAGCGTCATCCGCGCCATCCGCGCCGCCCGCATCAGCAGCGTCACCAGCGGCATCCGTGTCCCATGGGACACACACGAGACCGGTGCCACACGCGGTGCTCACACCACGCGCGACACCCGAACCACCGCCTTACGGATCACCACCCCCTGGATCACCGGCCGCCCGTCACTCACTTGCGGTCGTCGCGATCCTTCGCCCCTTTGTTCTTGGCCTGCTTCGCCTGTACCTCCGGGTCGAGCGCACCCTGGCTGCCGTCGACGGACGACAGCGACGAGTTGTGCGCGGAGACCTCGGTAGCGGCGGGCGGCTCCACCAACCAGTCGGGATTCGCCTGCTTGTCCCACCACTTCCACGCGGCGACAGCGCCACCGGTCAGCACACCGAGGACCACCAGGCCCTTGGCGAGCCGTCCGCACCTGGCCCGCCGCTCATGCTTCCTCACAAGCTTCTGGACCTCCTTCACCGTGATCTGACCGCGCAGCGCGGCGATGGCGGCAGCGGAACGTGCCGCCGCCTCCCCGGCCACCGGCTGTGCGACGGAGACCGCGTGCTCGACGCGCGGCACCGTGTAGCCGGCTGCCTGACGCGCCGCCTTGCGCGTCCGCGCGGCGGCACGCTGTGCGGCCATGTCGAGGTTCGGCGGCACACGCGGCGCCACATACACGCCGTACTGAACACGAGCCTGCTTCGCGGCTTTCGACACCTTGGGTGCGAGCCGGACGCGGGCCTCTTCGGCGTACAACGCGGCCTGTTCCTTGGCCGTGTCGGCGTAGGGCGCCACCGCTTCCGCGGCGTGCAGCACGCTCTCCCTCGCCGAATCGGTAGCGGCGCGCACGCTGTCCATGCGGGTCACAGGATCCTCCTCATCGGTGGCGGTCAGGGGCTTGGGGTTTCCCCCGTTATTTGGACAAAGTTCCGCCTGTCCATCCAGCTCGAAATCATGCCTGCCGCCCGCCGGACCGGCATGCGGTGCGGGCATCCGGGTGGGGGCGGGCGGCGCGACCACCGTCCGTGCGAGGATCGACAGGGTCAGAGCAGACTCACGGAAGGCAGATCGTGGCCGAGCAGCTTTACGCCACCCTGAAGACCAACCACGGCGATATCGAGATCCGGCTCCTGCCGAACCACGCGCCGAAGACGGTCAAGAACTTTGTGGAGCTCGCCAAGGGCGAGCGTGAATGGACCAACCCGGCGACCGGTAAGAAGTCCAGTGACCAGCTGTACGACGGCACCGTCTTCCACCGGGTCATCAGCGGTTTCATGATCCAGGGTGGGGACCCCCTGGGCAACGGCACCGGCGGACCGGGCTACGAGTTCGAGGACGAGTTCCACCCGGACCTCGCCTTCGACAAGCCCTACCTCCTGGCCATGGCGAACGCGGGACCGGGCACCAACGGCTCGCAGTTCTTCGTCACCCTCGCTCCCACCGCGTGGCTGACCCGCAAGCACACCATCTTCGGTGAGGTCACCGACGAGGCGAGCAAGAAGGTCGTGGACTCCATCGGAGCCACCAAGACCAACCCGCGCACCGACCGCCCGGTGGAAGAAGTCCGGATCGAGTCGGTTCTCGTCGAGTCCCGCTGAGACCCGTCCCAGGTCTCGGATTCCCGTTCGGGGAACCTCCCGCCCTGCCCGTCCGTAGTGGTTACATACCGGACGGGGAGGGCGGTGTGCTGTGCGCCCTTCCGCCGCAACGAGTACCGAGGGGACAGATGGACCAGCAGCCCGGGGGCCAGGAGCGGCCCGCCGCCGACGCCACACCCCACTGTTACCGGCACCCGGACCGTGAGACGGGCATCCGCTGTACCCGCTGCGAGCGCCCCATCTGCACGGACTGCATGATCAGCGCCTCCGTCGGATTCCAGTGTCCGAACTGCGTACGGGAGGCGAACGGATCGGGCATGTCCCCGACCTCCACCCGCCCGCGCACGATCACCGGCGGCACCATCTCCGCCGACCCCCGGCTGATCACGAAGATCCTGCTGGGGCTCAACCTCGCGGTCTTCGTCGCCGTCCTCGCCGCCGAGCAGCGCGTCGTCGGTGAGCTGGATCTCATCGGGCACGCCTTCAACCCGGAGATCGGCGAGATCGTCGGTGTCGCGGACGGGCAGTGGTACCGGCTGTTCACGGCGATGTTCCTGCACCAGGCCGTGTGGCACATCGCGTTCAACATGCTGGGGCTGTGGTGGCTCGGCGGCCCGCTGGAGGCGGCGCTCGGACGCGTGCGCTTCGTCGCGCTGTATCTGATCTCCGGTCTGGCCGGCAGCGCCCTGACCTATCTGATCGCCGCTCCGAACCAGCCGTCGCTCGGTGCCTCGGGTGCCATCTTCGGTCTCCTCGGCGCCACGGCCGTCCTGATGCGCCGGATGAACTACGACATGAGGCCGGTCCTCGCGCTCCTCGCGCTGAACCTGCTCTTCACGTTCACCTGGTCCGGGATCGCCTGGGAGGCGCATCTCGGCGGTCTGGTCGCGGGCACGGCGATCGCCGTGGGCCTCGTGCACGCGCCGCGTGAGCACAGGGCGCTGGTCCAGTGGGGCACCTGCGCGGTGGTGCTGCTCGCGACCGTGGCGGTCATCGTGATCAGAACGACTCAGCTCACCTGAGCCCCGGGCAGCCCGGGATCCCGCAGCGATTCCGCGGCCCCGAGGCCGTCGGAGACCCTGAAGCACACAGTTGTCCACAGCGTGTGTCGGATCTTGTGCATTCTGTGGGGAACAGCAGTGCCCCTTGTCGCTGATCTGGGTTTTCCCAGCAGGGACAAGGGGCGAGACGCTTCATCACATCGGCCGAAGCGGGTGAGCCAGTCACACCGGCGTCAACCTGCCGTGGAGTTATCCACAGATCGTCAGACCTTTTCCCCCGGCTGTGGACAGCGCTGTGGATAAGTCTCTGGGCAGAGCTTGACGCCGGCGGCCGTCGCTACTTCCACTGTGTGGAGACACCGAAGCCGGCGGCGATGAAACCGAAGCCGACCACGATGTTCCAGTTGCCGAAGGCGTCGATCGGCAGCGAACCCTCGGTCACATAGAAGACGACGATCCAGGCCAGCCCGATGAGGAACAGGGCGAGCATGACCGGCGCCACCCAGCTCCGGTTGGACAGGTTTATCGTGGTCGACTGCTTCGCCGCGGGGGGCGGAGTGAAATCGGCCTTCTTGCGGATACGTGACTTCGGCACGAGGGACTCTCCTGTCGATGCGCTGCGTGACCGCGCAGGTAACTGAAACGGTGTGCCGGGGTGAGGAGCAGGGGGAACACTGGCTCCCCCGGGCGTCCGTTAGCGTAGTGCTTCCGTGGCGCCTAAGGAGATAAGGGTACGTTGAGCAATTCTGCCGACTCCCCCGAAGGGCCGGTCCGCCGAAGGGTCTGGCGGCCGGTCCGGCTGCTCACAGCGGGTGTCTTCGCCCTCGCGGGCCTCATCTTCGTCACGAGCTTCAACACGGCGAAGGGCACCAACCTCCGTACGGACGACTCCCTGCTCAAGCTCTCGGACCTGATCCAGGAGCGCAGCGACAAGAACGGCGAGCTGGAGGAGTCCACCGGGGCCGTACGGAAGGACGTCGACAGGCTCGCCAACCGCGACGACGGCTCCACGAAGGCGGAGGACGCCGAACTGCGTGAACTGGAGGACGCGGCGGGGACCAAGAAGGTCTCGGGCCGGGCCCTCACCGTCACCCTGGACGACGCCCCGCCGGACGCCACGGCCAATCCGGGCTACCCCGAACCGCAGCCCAACGACCTCGTCATCCACCAGCAGGATCTCCAGGCCGTCGTCAACGCACTCTGGCAGGGCGGTGCGCGCGGCATCCAGGTCATGGACCAGCGGCTGATCTCCACCAGCGCGGTGCGCTGCGTCGGCAACACCCTGATCCTCCAGGGCCGGGTCTACTCACCCCCGTACAAGATCACGGCCGTGGGGGACCAGGGCAGGCTGCGGAAGGCGCTGGACGATTCGCCCGCGATCCAGAACTACCAGCTGTACGTACAGGCGTACGGGCTCGGCTGGAAGGTCGACGAGCACGGCGGGACGACGCTCCCCGGCTACACGGGCGCGGTGGATCTCCACTACGCGGAGCCCGTGAGGTAGCCGGGCGGAGCCGTTCGGTCCGCCCGGCCCCCCTCCAGAAGAAAGAGGCCCACGGCACACCTGGCCCATGCGCCGCCCACGTGACCCCCCGGCCCCTTAGTCTGGTTCGCGCACGCCGTCGCTGCGGCGCGGGGCGGGGAACGGGTACGGGTACGGAACGGAAGGGACAGCATGTACGGCTGGATCTGGCGGCATCTGCCGGGCAACGTGTGGGTGCGTGCGGTCATCGCGCTCGTGCTGGCGCTGGCGGTCGTCTTCGTGCTGTTCCAGTACGTCTTCCCCTGGGCGGAGCCGATCCTCCCGTTCGGGGACGCGACGGTGACCGGCGCGGGAGGCAGGACATGAGCGGCGCCCGCGTCCTGGTCGTGGACAACTACGACAGCTTCGTCTTCAACATCGTCCAGTACCTGTACCAGCTCGGCGCGGAGTGCGAAGTGCTGCGCAACGACGAGGTGTCCACGGCGCACGCCCAGGACGGCTTCGACGGGGTGATGCTCTCCCCCGGTCCCGGCGCGCCCGAACAGGCCGGTGTCTGCGTCGACATGGTGCGCCACTGCGCCGCCACCGGCGTCCCCGTCTTCGGGGTCTGCCTCGGCATGCAGTCGATGGCGGTGGCGTACGGCGGTGTGGTCGGCCGCGCCCCCGAACTGCTGCACGGCAAGACCTCGCTGGTCACGCACGAGGGCAAGGGTGTGTTCGCCGGGCTGCCCTCGCCCTTCACGGCCACCCGCTACCACTCGCTCGCGGCCGAGCCCGCCGACCTGCCGGACGAGCTGGAGGTCACCGCGCGTACGGCCGACGGCATCATCATGGGTGTGCGCCACCGTGAACTGCCCGTCGAGGGCGTGCAGTTCCACCCCGAGTCCGTACTGACCGAGCACGGTCATCTGATGCTGGCCAACTGGCTCGCGCAGTGCGGTGATCCGGGCGCCGTAGGCCGGTCGGCGGGCCTGGCGCCGGTGGTGGGCAAGGCGGTCGCGTGACCGCACTCCGCCCCGAGCACGACGCGGGATACGGCGCCTCGTACGGGCAGCGCGAACCGTACGAGGAAGCCGCCGCGTTCGAGGCGGCGGTGGACGGACTCGCGGATCCGCTGAACGATCCGCTTCCCGGGCAGGCCCCCGTGCCGCCGCCCGCCGCGACTCCCCCCGGTCCCTGGGCGGCGGGGGACGGGATATCGGGGCAGCCGCCGGCGGAGCGGGAGTGGTCGGGGTACGGGCCGTATCCGTACGCGACAGAGGCGCCCGCCGGGTACGGGCAGGACTGGGCGTCGCAGGTCGCGCCCGAACCGGTGGCGGTGCCGATTCCCCCACAGGTGCCGACGCCCGCTCCCGTACCGGAGCCGGGACCGATGCCCCCTTCCGTACCGGAGCCCGATCCCGGTGCGCCGTACGTTCCTGTCCAGGGCGACCCGGCCACCGGCCTCCGTACGGAGGCGGCCGAGGTCGCCGGGGAAGCCACGGCACTGCTTCCCACCGTCTCCGAATCCGGCCAGGACCCGCCGGTGCGGTCCGAACCCGCCACCGGGGGCCGCGCCGAGCGGCGTAAGGCGGCCAAGGGCGGCCGTGGAGGCGGCCATAGGCGCCCGGGGGGCGCCGGGAGCCCCGCGGGCTCTCCAGGGGCCTCAGCGCCCGGCAGGCCGCTCTCCCGCGTCGAGGCGCGGCGTGCCGCCCGTGCTCTCAAGGACAGTCCGGGGGTGATTCTCAGCCGCGCGGTCGGCGAGATCTTCATCAGCCTCGGTGTCCTGATGCTGCTGTTCGTGACGTACCAGCTGTGGTGGACGAACATCCAGGCCGATCTGTACGCGGGCAAGCAGACGGACAAGATCCAGGACGGCTGGGCGAAGGGCCGTCAGCCCGGGGCCTTCGAGCCCGGCCAGGGTTTCGCGATCATGCACATCCCCAAGCTGGACGTGGTCGTGCCGATCGCCGAGGGCATCGACAAGGCGCAGGTCCTGGACCGGGGCATGGTCGGCCACTACTCGGAGGGCAGGCTCAAGACGGCCATGCCCTCCGACAAGCAGGGGAACTTCGCGGTCGCGGGACACCGCAACACCCATGGTGAGCCGTTCCGTTACATCAACCGCCTGAAGCCCGGCGACAAGATCATCGTGGAGACGCAGGAGTCGTACTACACGTACGACATGGCGAGCATCCTCCCGCAGACCGCGCCGTCGAACGTGGGTGTCATCGGTCCCGTGCCGCCCGGCTCCGGGTTCTCGGAGCCGGGGCGATACATCACGTTGACGACCTGTACGCCGGAATTCACCAGTACGTATCGAATGATCGTGTGGGGCAAGATGGTTGAGGAACGGCCACGCGGTAAGGGAAAGCCCGACGCTCTCGTCGGCTGAACCCGGCCGGCCGGATCGCGACGGAGACAGGGACCAGGGGACGGGTGCTGTGGCAGCGGCAAGAGAGCACGACGGCGGGGACGCGAGCACACCCGAAGAAGCCGGGAAAACCGATACATCCGCGACAACTGGGGTGGCCGATCCGGAGCTTGGGCCTTCTGCGCCGGAGCCGGCGGCATCTGAGCCCGCGGCCGGGCCTTCGGAGCCGGAGCCCGTTCCGCCCGCGCCCCGGGTGCGTCCCCGGAGCCGTACCGCCTCCGTCGTCAGCGTCTTCGGCGAACTCCTCATCACCGCGGGCCTGGTGCTCGGTCTCTTCGTCGTCTACTCGCTGTGGTGGACGAACGTGCTCGCCGACCGCGAGGCCACGAAACAGGGCAACGAGGTACGCGACAACTGGGCCGAGGGCCGCGGCGGCCCCGGCGCCCTCGACATCAAGAACGGGATCGGCTTCCTGCACGTGCCCGCGATGAAGAACGGCGAGGTCCTCGTAAAGAAGGGCACGGATCTCAAGTCCCTCAACAACGGGGTCGCCGGCTACTACACCGACCCGGTCAAGTCCGCGCTGCCCTCCGCGAAGGAGGGGAACTTCTCGCTGGCCGCGCACCGCGACGGGCACGGCGCGAAGTTCCACAACATCCACAAGCTCAAGACCGGTGACGCGATCGTCTTCGAGACGAAGGACACCTGGTACGTCTACAAGGTCTTCAAGGACCTCCCGCAGACCTCCAAGTACAACGTGGACGTGCTCAAGCCGGTCCCCAAGGAGTCGGGCAAGAAGAAGCCCGGCCGCTATCTGACCCTCACGACGTGCACGCCCATCTACACGTCCGACTACCGCTACATCGTCTGGGCCGAGCTGGAGCGCACGGAGAAGGTCGACGCGGACCGCACGAAGCCGGACGAGCTGCGCTGAGCGACTGCTGAGCCACCGCAGCGGTACCGGTCACCGGGAACACGAAGAAGCCCCGGCATCCTCAAGAGGATGCCGGGGCTTCTTCACCTCCTTAGGAGGGGACGGCCTCAGCCGCCGAATCCACCTTGACCGCCGATGAATCCTCCGCCTCCGTTGTCGCCGCCCCCGTTGTTGCCGCCGGTCGGTGCCACGAACAGCGTCACCGTGCTGCCCTTGTCGACCGGCTGGTTGCCGCCCGGGTTGGTCGCGATCACCCGTGCGTTGGGGTCGTCCGGCGAGTTCGGCGCCAGTGCGACGGCCAGGCCGAGCGCCTCCAGCTGGGCCTTCGCCTCGGCGACGGTCTTGCCCGCGAGGTCGCCGGGGATCTGCACCTTCTCCGGCTGCTGCGGCCCCTTCGAGACCTGGAGCGTGACCTGACTGCCCTTGGGCGCCTTGGTGTTGCCCTCCGGGCTCTGGCCGACGACCGTGTTCGCGGGCTTCTCGGAGTCCACGTCGGTACGCGCGACCGTGAAGCCGAGCGTTTCGAGCTGGCTCTTCGCCGCGTCGAACGCCTGGTCCGTGACCGGTGGCACCTGGACCTGCGCCTGCTTGGCGACGGAGAGCGTGACTGTCGCGCCCTTCTCCGCCTCCGAGCCGCCGGATGGCTTCTGGCTGACGACGGTGCCGGGGTCCTGGTCGCTCTCGACCTGCTTGGTCTCGACCTTGAAGTCGGCTTCCTGAAGAGTCTTGGTGGCGTCCTCGACGGTCTCGTCGGCGACGTCGGGCACCTGGACCTTCGGAGCGCCCTCGGAGACGACGACCTGGATGGTGTCGCCCTGCTCCATCTTCTGACCGGACGCCGGCTGCTGGGAGCAGATGGCGCCCTTGGGCTGGTCGCAGCGGTCCGTCCCGGACTGGGCGACTTCGACCGACGCGTTGCTCGCCAGCCCCTTCGCCTCCTCCAGCGTCTCCCCCACGAGCTGCGGCACGGTGACCTGCTGGGTGCCGCTGTTGTCGCCGCCGAAGACCGCCTTGCCGATCAGGATGGCGCCCGCGAGCACTAGGACGCCGGCGAGGATCAGCAGGATCGTCGAGGTGTTGGACTTCTTCTGCCGGCGCCGGTCGGGACGGTCGTCGTAGTTGCCGTAACCGCCGTCGTCGGGGTTGACCGGCGGCATCATCGACGTCTGGCCGCCGCCGGGCGGGGCGGTGCGCAGAGCCGTGGTGGGCTGGTCGTCGGAGCCGCCGTAGCCGCCCGCGTAACCGACCGAGCCCATCGCCGCCGTCGCCGCGACGGGCTGGCCGTCGAGGCAGGCCTCGATGTCGGCGCGCATCTCGTCGGCGGACTGGTACCGGTAGTCCGGGTCCTTGACGAGGGCCTTCAGCACGATCGCGTCCATCTCGGGCGTGATCTCGGGGTCGAAGTTGCTCGGCGGCTGCGGCTCCTCCCGTACGTGCTGGTACGCCACGGCGACCGGTGAGTCACCGATGAAGGGCGGGCGCACGGTCAGCAGCTCGTAGAGCAGACAGCCGGTGGAGTACAGGTCGGAGCGCGCGTCGACCTGCTCGCCCTTGGCCTGCTCGGGGGAGAGGTACTGCGCGGTGCCGATGACCGCGGAGGTCTGGGTCATCGTCATGCCGGAGTCGCCCATGGCGCGGGCGATGCCGAAGTCCATGACCTTGACCTGGCCGGTGCGCGTCAGCATGACGTTGGCCGGCTTGATGTCGCGGTGGACGATCTGGGCCCGGTGCGAGTACTCCAGCGCCTGGAGGATCCCTACGGTCATCTCCAGCGTGCGCTCGGGCAGAAGTCTGCGTCCGGAGTGCAGCAGCTCGCGCAGAGTGGACCCGTCGACGTACTCCATCACGATGTACGGGATGGACACCCCGTCGACGTAGTCCTCACCCGTGTCGTAGACAGCGACGATCGCGGGGTGGTTGAGCGAGGCGGCCGACTGGGCCTCTCGGCGGAACCGGGCTTGGAAGGACGGGTCGCGGGCGAGGTCGGCCCGCAGCGTCTTCACAGCGACGGTGCGGCCGAGCCGGGTGTCGTGCGCGAGGTACACCTCGGCCATGCCACCACGGCCGAGCACCGAGCCCAGCTCGTACCGGCCGCCGAGGCGACGCGGCTCTTCCATACTGTTCCAGCCCTCTCCGTCTGTCCCGACCGCACCGGTGTGCGGTCCGGCGGTGTGCTGTTCGCGCATACGCTACCGGGCACGCCGCATCCGGTCCGACCGTCCCTGGTAGCTGATACAGGACTGGTACTTGAATGGCCACATATCGGTGGTTAACGCACCTGGCCCCGGCGGTGAGCCAAGTCACCGGTGGGACATTGCCGTCCGAATTCCGATTTCGCCGGCATTCCACCGCCACCTCCCGCCGAGTTCGGTGTAGAGGGAAACTTCTCCGGTTTCCGCCGGCGGTTCCCCGCCGGGTCCGACAATGGCCCGGACAGCTTCGACAACTGTCCGGGCCATTACGGAATGTCCTGACTACTTCTTGCTGTCGATCACGGCCTTCATGACGTCCTTGGCGATCGGGGCGGCGAGACCGCCACCCGAGATGTCGTCGCGGACCGCGTCGCTGTCCTCGACCACGACGGCGACAGCCACCGGCGACCCGTTCTCGCCCTTGGCGTAGGAGATGAACCAGGCGTACGGGTTCTTGCTGTTGTTCTCGCCGTGCTGCGCGGTGCCGGTCTTGCCGCCGACCGTGACGTCGGGGATCTTGGCGTTCGTACCGGTGCCCTCGTTGACCACCGTCTCCATCATCTCCTGGAGCATCTGCGCGTGCTCCTGGCTGACGGGCTGGCCCATCTCCTCGGGCTCGGTCTTCTTGATGACGTCCAGGTTCGGGGCTTCGAGCTGGTCGATCATGTACGGCTTCATCAGCTTGCCGTCGTTGGCGATGGCGGAGACGACCATGGCCATCTGGAGCGGGGTGGTACGGGTGTCGAACTGCCCGATGGAGGAGAGCGCGGTCTGCGAATCGTTCAATTCCTCGGGGAAGATCGAGGCGTTGGCGCGGACCGGAACGAACTGTTCTTCGTTGAAGCCGAATTTCTTCGCGGTCTCCAGCATGTTCTCCTTGCCGACGTTGAAGCCGAGCTTGCCGAAGACGGTGTTGCACGAGACCCGCAGCGCTTCCCTGAGGGTCGCGTCCTTGCAGGGAATATTGCCCTCGTTCTCCAGCGGGGTCGTCGTCCCCGGCATGATCCATGGGAGCGGGGACTCGGTCTTCGCGTCGATGTCGTCGACGACACCGTGCTCCAGGGCGGCGGCGGCCGTGAGGACCTTGAAGGTGGAGCCGGGCGGATACGTCTCGCGCAGCGCGCGGTTCAGCAGCGGCTTGTCGGGATCGTCCTTGAGCTTCTCCCACGCCGGGGTGTCCGAGTCGAGGGAGTTGCCGGCGAACGTCGAGGGGTCGTACGAGGGGGTGGACGCCAGCGCGAGGATCTTGCCGGTGCCCGGTTCGATCGCGGCGACAGCGCCCTTCTTCTTACCGAGACCTTCGAAAGCGGCCTTCTGGGCGGCGCCGTTGAGGGTCGTGACGACGTTGCCGCCCTTCTCCTCGTCGCCGGTGAACATCGCCATCGTGCGGTCGAAGAAGAGCTGGTCGTCGTTGCCGGTGAGGATGCCGTCCTCGATGCTCTCGATCTGCGTGGCACCGAACGCCTGTGAGGCGTATCCGGTGACCGGCGCCCACATCGGACCGTCGAGATAGGTCCGCTTGTACTTGAAGTCGGTGTCCTTCGTCTTGGCGGAGCCGGTTATCGGCTTGCCGTCCACAACGATGTTGCCGCGTTCCTTCGCGTACCGCTCGATGAGTACGCGGCGGTTCTTCTCATGAGTGTTGAGTTCGTCGGCCTCGATGTACTGGAGCCAGTTGGTACGCACCAGCAGCGCCAGCACGAGCAGTCCGCAGAAGATCGCGATGCGGCGCAGGGGCTTGTTCACGGTCGGACCACCTGGGTCATCTCGGCGTCGGGTGAGGGTGCGGGCGCCGGGGCGGGACGGCGCGCGGTGTCGCTGATCCGGATGAGGATGCCGATCAGCGCCCAGTTGGCGATCACCGACGAACCACCGGCCGCGACGAACGGCATCGTCATACCGGTCAGCGGGATGAGGCCCATGACGCCGCCTGCGACGACGAAGACCTGGATGGCGAAGGCGCCGGA
Organism: Streptomyces sp. NPDC058665; assembly: GCF_042714995.1. Taxonomy (NCBI): domain Bacteria; kingdom Bacillati; phylum Actinomycetota; class Actinomycetes; order Kitasatosporales; family Streptomycetaceae; genus Streptomyces; species Streptomyces sp. NPDC058665. Next base: position 58,876 of record NZ_JBHXRX010000021.1, on the reverse strand, counting down.
GAGGCCGATCGCCAGGAGCTTGCCGAAGGGGTCGCGGGCGGCGAGCGCGGTGCGTACGCCACGTTCCACGATCAGGCCGTAGATCAGCAGGAACGCCATCATGCCCGCCAGGCCGAACTCCTCGCCGACGGTGGAGAGAATGAAGTCGGAGTTGGCCGCGAAGCCGATCAGGTCGGAGTTGCCCTGGCCGAGTCCGGTGCCGAGCGTGCCGCCGGCGCCGAAGGACATCAGCGCCTGGCCGATCTGGTCGCTCTGCTCCCAGGTGGACTCCGCGAAGGGGTTGAGCCAGAACTCGACGCGCTGCTGGACGTGCGGCTCGAACGTGGCGACTCCGACAGCGCCCGCGGCCGACATCACCAGACCGAAGACGATCCAGCTGGTCCGCTCCGTGGCGACGTACAGCATGATCACGAAGAGACCGAAGAAGAGCAGCGAGGTACCGAGGTCGGTCTCGAAGACCAGGATCAGGATCGACATGGCCCAGACCGCGAGAATCGGGCCGAGGTCACGGCCGCGCGGCAGGTAGAGGCCCATCACCCGGCGGCTGGCGAGCGCGAGGGCGTCGCGCTTCACCATGAGGTAGCCGGAGAAGAAGATCGCGATGATGATCTTCGCGAACTCGCCGGGCTGGACGTTGAAGGGGCCGATGCTGACCCAGATCTTCGCGCCGTTCACCGCCGGGAAGAAGACCGGCAGGATCAGCAGGACCAGCGCCACCGCCATCGAGATGTAGGTGTAGCGCTGGAGGATCCGGTGGTCCTTGAGCAGCAGCAGCACGGCGACGAAGAGCGCGATGCCGATCGCCGAGTACAGCAGCTGCTTGGGGGCGTCCGGGGTGAACGAACCGAAGATGCGGTTGGCGCGGTCGATCAGCCGCGGCGACTGGTCCAGCCTCCAGATGAGGACGAGCCCGAGGCCGTTGAGCAGCGTCGCGAGCGGCAGCAGCAGCGGATCGGCGTACGGGGCGAACTTACGCACCACGAGATGGCCGATACCGGCCAGCAGCCCGATGCCCAGGCCGTACCCGATCATGCCGCTGGGCACTTCGTCGTTGACCGCCAGGCCCACGTTCAGGTAGGCGAAGACGGGGATGACGACGGCGAAGGCGAGCATCGCGAGCTCGGTGTTGCGGCGGCTCGGTGCTTCGATCGCGCCGATGGTGGTCGTGTTGGTGACAACGCTCATGGTGGTGAAGGCCCCTTACGGCCGGCTACTGCTTACCGCAGTTCGAGGCCAGCTTCTGCTCCTCCTCCGAGAGGCTCGGGCCCGGAGTGGGAGTCGCTGTGTTCGGCTTGGTGTCGGTGCTGGTGCCGGCCTTCGGCTTCGTACCGGTCGTGCCGCCGGCCTCGCCCTCGCCGGTGATCGCGTTCGCCGCGCGCTCGGACTCGCGGCGCTGTTCGTCCTTCTTGCACGCGGCGGCCTGCTTGGAGAGATCCTCGATCTTGGTGCGTGCGGAGGCCTTGCTGCCCTCGGCGATCGTGTCCTCGACCTGCTTGCGCTGGTACGGCGGCAGGTACTTGAGTTCGACCTTGGTGAAGTTCTCTTCGACCTTCGACAGGTTGACCCACGCCAGGTCCTGGCTGATGCCCCGGTAGAGCGCGACGTGCTCGTCGTTGGCACCCACGTAGTACTGGGTCTGGGTCCAGCGGTAGCCGCCGTACAGACCGCCGCCGACGACGACGAGTGCGAGCGCGGTGAAGAACGAGCGCTTGAACCACTTGCGGCCCGCGGAACGCGGCTTGGCGAAGTCGTCGTCGTTGTAGGCGCCGAAGCCGGCGTCCGGCGGCATGCCGCCGTAACCGGCTCCGTCTCCGCTGCCCGGCGGGCCGAAGCCGCCCGGCGGCGGCTGGTGCTGCTGCGGTACGGGACGGCCCAGGCCGGCGGCGCGGCCGGCGGGCGTCTGCATCGACGGGTCGCTCTCGGCGGCGTGCAGCTGCTGGTTCTCGGCGACGGCGCCGACGACGACCGGGGTGTCGTTGAGCTGCCCGGCGAGGGTGTCGTTCGACTCGACGTCCAGGACGTCGGCGACGATGCAGGTGATGTTGTCGGGACCGCCACCGCGCAGAGCGAGCTGGATGAGGTCCTGGATGGTCTCCTGCGGGCCCTGGTAGCTCGCCAGGGTCTCTTCCATGGTCTGGTGCGAGACAACGCCGGAGAGGCCGTCAGAACAGATCAAGTAGCGGTCGCCCGCGCGGACTTCACGGATCGAGAGATCCGGCTCGACATGGTCGCCGCTGCCCAGCGCGCGCATCAGCAGGGAGCGCTGCGGGTGGGTGGTTGCCTCTTCCTCCGTGATACGCCCCTCGTCGACGAGGCGCTGCACCCAGGTGTGGTCCTGGGTGATCTGCGTGAGGACGCCGTCGCGCAGGAGGTACGCGCGGGAGTCACCGACGTGTACGAGCCCGAGGCGCTGGCCCGTCCACAGGAGGGCGGTGAGCGTCGTGCCCATGCCCTCCAGCTGGGGGTCCTCCTCGACCATCACACGCAGCTGGTCGTTGGCGCGCTGGACCGCGGTACCGAGCGAGGTGAGGATGTCCGATCCCGGCACGTCGTCGTCGAGCTGCACGAGCGTGGAGATCACCTCGGACGAGGCGACCTCGCCGGCGGCCTGGCCGCCCATGCCGTCGGCGATGGCCAGGAGCCGGGGACCGGCGTAGCCGGAGTCCTCGTTCCCCTCCCGGATCATGCCTTTGTGCGACCCGGCGGCGAAGCGCAGAGAAAGACTCATGCGCGCCTCTCCTGTCGGTTCGCCAGCCGAATGTGGCGCCAGCCGGTCTCGAGCCACACTGCCCACCCTCCGGTCGGGAGCCTGCCGCGGTCCCACGTCAGGACCGCCGCGGCTCGCTCGCTCCGCTCGCTCATTGTCGTACTACTTCCGCAGCTCGATGACGGTCTTGCCGATGCGGATCGGCGCGCCCGGCGGAATCGGTGTCGGGGTGGTGAGCCGGGTCCGGTCGAGATACGTGCCGTTGGTGGACCCGAGATCCTCGACGATCCACTGACCGTCCCGGTCCGGGTAGATCCTGGCATGCCTGCTGGACGCGTAGTCGTCGTCCAGCACGATCGTTGAGTCGTGCGCCCGTCCCAGAGTGATGGTCTGTCCCTGGAGGGCCACCGTGGTGCCGGTGAGGATCCCCTCCGAGACGACCAGCTTCGTGGGCGCCCCCCGGCGCTGCCGGCCGCCCTGCTGCCGCTGTGCGGGCGGCGCGGGGGTCTGGCGGGCGGCGCCCTGCGGCGGCCGTGCGTCGGCGTTGCGGCGTGAGCCGCGCTGCGTGACACGTGTGCCGAACAGATCGCTCCGAATGACCTGGACGGCCACAATCACGAACAGCCACAGAACGGCTAGGAAACCTAGCCGCATGACCGTCAGGGTCAGCTCTGACATTGCCCCCGCTTCACCCTTCGGCTTGCCGGTAAACGATGGTGGTTTGGCCCACGACGATCCGCGAGCCGTCGCGGAGCGTAGCGCGGGTGGTGTGCTGTCCGTCTACCACGATGCCGTTGGTGGACCCGAGATCCTGGATCGTCGAGGGCGTTCCGGTCCGAATCTCGCAGTGCCGGCGCGAGACGCCGGGGTCGTCGATCCGCACGTCGGCGTCGGTGCTGCGGCCCAGCACCAGCGTGGGGCGGGAGATCTGGTGGCGGTTGCCGTTGATCTCGATCCACCGGCGGACCTGGGCGCCCGGCATCGTCCCGGGGGGCGGTGTCGACGGCGCCTGCGCACCCTGTCCCGGGCGTACGGCACCCGGCGGGGGTGCCGACGGCATGGGAGGCGGGGACGATGGCGGATAGCCGTAGCCACCGGGCGGTGCGGCCGGCGGGGCCGCGGGGCCCCGCGCGGGGGCGGGTCCCGGGCCGTGCTCGGGGCCCTGTGACGTACTCGACGCGAGGGTGCGGCTGCGCACCCGGTACAGACCGGTGTCGAGGTCGTCGGCCTTCTCCAGATGGACCTTGATCGGGCCCATGAAGGTGTAGCGCTGCTGCTTCGCGTAGTCGCGGACGAGCCCGGAGAGTTCGTCGCCGAGCTGTCCCGAGTACGGGCTGAGGCGCTCGAAGTCCGGCGCGCTCAGCTCCACGATGAAGTCGTTGGGGACGACGGTGCGCTCGCGGTTCCAGATCGTGGCGTTGTTGTCGCACTCACGCTGAAGGGCGCCGGCGATCTCCACAGGCTGGACCTCGGACTTGAACACCTTCGCGAAGGTGCCGTTGACCAGACCTTCGAGTCGCTGCTCGAACCGCTTCAGGACTCCCATGGGGCACCTCCTTCGTCGTCGCCGTCCTGGTACTGCTTACTGATCGTATCCACGCGTCGGGAAATCGGCTGGTTCCCCTTGTCTGCCCCGTCGATGAGTGTCACCTCTCACACGGATCGTAGAGGCGGCCTCAGGACAGTGTCCCGCACGCGGGGTGCACTCCGGAGGAGTGGGGGGAGGCCGCTTGAGGTTGCTTGTTCCCCGGCCGGGTCGCCGGGACAAACGGATGTGATTCCACGCTGTGCAGCGTGCTAATCTTTTCGATGTCGCCAGGCGATCACACCAGCAGGTGAGAGGCTCGACGGCACACCCAATGCGCGGGTGGCGGAATAGGCAGACGCGCTGGATTCAGGTTCCAGTGCCCGAAAGGGCGTGGGGGTTCAACTCCCCCCTCGCGCACCAGAAGAGACCGAGGAAGCGGGTCTCCGCCAAGGACGAAAGTCCTGGTGGAGGCCCGCTTCTCGTATGTCCGGATCCCGCCGTCGGGGCGTGTGGCCGGTGGTGCGTGCGGTGTTGCCGGTGCGGCTGGTGCGGCTGGTGGCCGGCGTGGGTGGTGCGCGCGGGTGGTGCGGTGACGCATGTCACCGGGCGCGTGCGGAGCGGGGGGTGGAGACGGGCCGGCCCGCACCCGGTACGGTCTTGGGTGCGGGTCGGTCTGCCGGTGTTGCCCCGGTCTGTCCTCGCGGTGTTGCCTGGTCCGTCCTCGCGGTCGGTCCGTCCTCGGGGGTCAGGCGGCGAGGCGGGCGGCGAGGGCCTTGGCCTTCTCGGCGGCCTCTTCCTGCGCCTTCGCGCGGGAGGCCTCGGCGAGCGGGATGAGGTCCGTCATGGCGGGAACCCGGTGGGCCAGGGTCAGTTCGGGAACGATGAAGTCGACCTCGACGCCGAACATGCCGTTCAGCACCTTCTCCAGATAGTTCTGGACGAACTCGAAGTCCTCGCGCGGGGTTCCGGCCGCGTAGGAGCCGCCCCGGCTGGCGACGACCGTGAACGGCCTGCCCTTGATCGGGCTGTCGTCACCGGAGTTGTGGCCGGTGATGATCACGTGGTCCAGCCATGCCTTCAGGGTGGACGGGATCGTGAAGTTGTACATCGGGGCGCCGATGAGAACCGCGTCCGCGGCCGCCAGTTCGGCGGCGAGCTCGGCGCGCAGCGCGTTCTCGGCGCCCGCCGCGACGGCGGCGATGTCCAGGTGCGGCAGCGGGGCTGCCGCGAGATCGCGGTAGACGACCGCGCCTTGTGGGTGCTGCTCACGCCAGCTCTGTACGAACGCGGCGGTGACTTCGCGCGAGGCGGATGCCTGCGGGGAAACGGCGGAGTCGAGGTGCAGCAACGTGGCCATGAGGTTCTCCAGTGGGGTTCACGGATGAGTGGACGTACGAGTGGGTGGTGGGAGCGTCCGGCGGGGTGCCGGTGCTCGCGTTGCCGCACTTTCGTACGTACCTATTGATAACACAGTAGCTTACTTTTTATTAGTTCCTCTTTGGTTCGCAGTACTCTGGAGCCATGGAGGGAAGCCACGGGGACCTGTGCAAGCCGGCGGATGTGGGGATGACCCGCGTCTTCGAGCTGTTCGGCAAGAGGTGGACCGGGTTGATCGTTTCTGTTCTCATGCCGGGCGCCGTGCACTTCGCGGAGTTGAGGCGGGCGATCCCCGGCATCAGCGAGCGCATGCTGTCCGACCGGCTGACAGAGCTGGCGGGCGCGGGGCTGCTCGTACGAGAGGTCGACGAAGGGCCGCCGCTGCGCGTCGCTTATCGGCTTACGGACGCGGGGGCGGCGATGGAACCCGCGCTGGAGGAACTGGGGCGGTGGGCCGAGAAGCACCTGGCCGGCGAGAGCGGCTGCTCGGACACATGCTGAGGCCCGTCGTGCCGTTCGGACCCTGCCGCACCGGCGGGAGCTGGGGGTTCGCGGGGTTATCCACAGGGGGAGACGGCCGTGGGGCACGGGGGTAACGTCGTGGGCAGTTGATGTTGGGCGAGTACGGGGGAGGCGGCGTGCCATGGGCGAGGCTGGTTCGGTGGTGACGGACGAGCGCATTCCGGTGGTGCCGGGTTTCGCGCGGCGTATGGTGCCGGGCGGGGCGGGGAGCACGCCGAAGGACGCGGGGAAGGCACTGAGGCAGCGGGTGCCGAGGTCGTCGCACGATTCGCTGGTGCTCTCGGCCTCGCGGCCGGACGCGGTGCGGGCCGTCGAGGAGTCGGGCCGGGGCCGGGTGCCCGAGCTGACGCCGCTGCGGGTGGGCCGGATGGCCGCTTCTCCCTTCGCGTTTCTGCGGGGCGCGGCCGGACTGATGGCGCACGACCTGGTGGGGACACCGGTGACCGGCGCGGGCGCGCAGATCTGCGGTGACGCGCACGCGGCGAACTTCGGGCTGTACGGGGACGCGCGAGGCCGCCTCGTCATCGATCTGAACGACTTCGACGAGACGGTGGTCGGCCCCTGGGAGTGGGACGTCAAGCGGCTCGCGACCTCGCTGGTGCTCGCCGGGCGGGAGGCGGGTGCGGACGAGGAGACGTGCCGCAGGGGCGCCAGGGACGCCGTGGGGGCGTACCGGCGCACGATGCGGCTGCTGTCGAAGCTGTCGGCCCTGGACGCGTGGAACGCGATCGCGGACGAGGAGCTCGTCTCCCACACGGACGCGCGCGACCTGATGGGCACGCTGGAGCGGGTGTCGGAGAAGGCGCGTAAGAACACGAGCGCGCGGTTCGCCGCGAAGTCGACGGAGATCGTGGACGACGGCGACGGCGACGAGGGCGGGGGCGCGGGTGGGGTGGCGCGGCGGCGGTTCGTCGACGCGCCGCCGGTGCTGCGGCGGGTGCCGGACGGGGAGGCCGCGGCGGTCGCGGCGGCGCTCGGTGAGTACGTGGGCACGCTCTCGGAGGACCGGCTGCCGCTGCTCGCGCGGTACGCGATCCATGACGTGGCGTTCCGGGTGGTCGGCACGGGCAGTGTCGGGACGCGTTCGTACGTGGTGTTGCTGCTGGACCACCGGGGCGAGGCGCTGGTGCTTCAGGTGAAGGAGGCGCGGGCCTCGGCGCTGCTGCCGTTCGTGGGGGCCGCGGGGTTCGAGACGCCGGGCGTGGAGCACGAGGGGCGCCGGGTGGTGCTCGGGCAGAAGCGGATGCAGGTCGTGAGCGACAACCTGCTGGGCTGGACGACGGTGGACGGCAGGCCGTATCAGGTACGGCAGTTCAGGAACCGCAAGGGCAGTGTGGACCCGGCCGCGCTCCCGGCGGACCAGGTCGACGACTACGCGCGGATGACCGGCGCGCTGCTGGCCAGGGCGCACGCGCACAGCGTGGACCCGAGGCTCGTCGCGGGCTACTGCGGCAAGAACGAGGAGCTGGACGAGGCGGTCGCGGCTTTCGCCGTCGCGTACGCGGACCGGACCGAGGCGGATCACTCGGAGCTGGTGACGGCTGTCAGGAGCGGGCGGATCGCCGCTGAGCTCGGGGTGTGAGGGCGACGGGGCCCCGGCGGGGGCTGGGGCCGACGGAGCTCGCGGGGGTGTGGGACCAGGGATGTGAAGGAGGGGGGCGGGTCCGCCCGTAGGCTGGACGGGTGACGCAGGACGCCTTCCGGGAGCCGACGATCCGTAACGACGACGAGCAGGACGTGCCAGACGTGCCGGATGCGACGACGGATGCCACCACGGGCGGGGAAGCCACGGCGGGGGCGGCCACGGAGGGCGTGGATGCCCCGCAGGGCGCCGGAGACGGGGCGGGGGGAGCCGAGGGGGCTGCCGGTCCGGGGCAGGAGTCCGAGCGGCTGGAGCGGGCGGTGCGGGCCGCGGAGCAGGCGCTGATCGAGTTCGAGATCGCCCTGGAGACCTTCCGGGTCGAGGTGGAGAACTTCTCCCGGCTGCACCACCAGCGGCTCGGCCCCATGTACTCGCGGCTGGACGAGCTGGACGCGATGATCGCCGAGGCCCGTGCCTCCCGGTCGGGCGACCCCGAGGATCTGCGCAAGGCGCGTGAGGCGCGGGCGATGGTGCAGCCGATGCCGGGGATCGAGGAGCTGTTCCACGACTGGCTCGACTCCGACGGTCTGTCGCCCGAGGCCGCGGCGATGCTGACGGACCAGCCCGTGCAGCCGCCGAAGCGGGTGCGGCCGACGGACGAGGTGCGCAAGCTCTACCGCGACCTGGCCCGCAAGGCGCACCCGGATCTCGCGCAGGACGACACGGAGCGGGCCCGCCGGGACGAGTTCATCACGCGCGTGAACGCGGCGTACGGACGCGGGGACGAGGCGCTGCTCAGGCAGCTCGCCGAGGAGTGGGCGGCGGGGCCCGTGCCGAAGGAACCGCGCCTGAGCGAGAACGAGGAGCTCTACGCCCGGCTGGACTGGCTGGCCCGGCGCAAGGAGCTGCTGACGATCGTGGCGCAGGATCTGGAGCAGAGCGCGATCGGCGCGATGCTTCAGATGGCGCCGGACGACCCCGACCGGCTGCTGGAGGAGATCGCCGAGCAGTTGCTGGCGGAGGTTTCGGCACGCGAGTCCGAACTGGCGCGGTTGGTGCAGTGACGGCGCGCTCCGTGCGCGAGGCTGTATCTGTCGCACCGGGGGATCCACACGTACGAGAGAAGGCACATCACATGAGTTTCGCCCAGCTGCCCGCGGTGGATGCCGCGGCGGTCCCGTCCGACGGTCTGGTGCTCGACGTCCGTGAGAACGACGAATGGGCGGCGGGCCATGTCGAGGGCGCGCTGCACATCCCGATGAGTGAATTCGTGGCGCGCTTCGGTGAGGTGACCGAGGCGGTCGCCGACGGGCGCAAGGCCTTCGTCATGTGCCGGGTCGGCGGACGGTCCGCGCAGGTCACCCAGTACCTGGTCCAGCAGGGCGTCGACGCGGCGAACGTCGAGGGCGGCATGCAGGCCTGGGAGGGCGCGGGGCGCCCGATGGTCACCGACAACGGCAGCCCGGCGTTCGTGCTCTGACGGGGGGCGCCCTGGGGCCTGTTCGGAGGGCCCGGTCCGGCTCGGACCTGCTGCGGAGCGGTTACCGCGGCCCCGGGTTCGTGCTCTGACCGAGCCCCCCGTAGCCCTTCGGGCAGGGCACGGGGGGTGCCGTCCGCGTTGGCTTCAGCCGCTCGCGTACGTCCGGTGCGGGGTGATCTGGCGGATCCCCGCCCGGGTCGTGCGTCAGCGTCGCCGTGCGAGCGCACGCGCCGACGAGCGCACGGCCGTTCCCCGGCGGGCGGTGCTCCCCCGCGGGGCGCGCGGGGGAGGTCCGTGCGTGCCCGTAGGAGGGCCGAGGGTGGTTCACGCCCGGCCCGGAGCGGCTGACGACTTGTTGGTAGGCGTGCTCCCCCGCGGCCCTTCGGGCACGGGAGCTGCCCTCTGCGTCGGCTTCAGGCGCTCGCGTACGTCGAGTGTGGGGCGATCCGGAAGGGCCCCGCCCGGCGTGTTGGAGGCGTACAGCGCGTCCGACCCGTCGCGTCAGCGGTCGAAGTCCAATTCGACCTCCTTGGTGGCCGGGTGGGACTGGCAGGCCAGTACGTAGCCCGCTTCCGTCTCCTCCGGCTCCAGGGCGAAGTTGCGGTCCATCCGTACCTCGCCCGAGACCAGGAACGCGCGGCAGGTGCCGCAGACGCCGCCCTTGCACGCGTACGGCGCGTCCGACCGGCTGCGCAGTACCGTCTCCAGCAGGGAGTCCCCCTCCTGGACCGGCCAGCTGCCCGAGCGGCCGTCGAGCGTCGCGGTGAGTGTGCTTCCTACGGTGGTCGCGTTCAGCGTCGGCGCCGCGTCCAGGGCGCCGTCGTCCACGTGGAAGATCTCCTGGTGGATCGCCTTCCGCCGGACGTCCAGGCCGCGCAGCGCCCGCTCCGCGCCCTTCACCAGGCCCAGGGGGCCGCACAGGAACCAGCCGTCGACCCTGTCGACCGGGAGCAGCGCGGGCAGCAGCGCCGCCAGTCGCTCCTCGTCCAGCCGGCCCGAGGGGAGCCCTGCCTGCTGCTCCTCCCTGGACACGACCGTGACCAGCTGGAAGCGGTCCGGAAAGCGGTCCTTGAGGTCGGCGACCTCCTCCAGGAACATCGTCGAAGCCACGGTGCGGTCGCTGCGGATCAGACAGAACCGGGCGTCCGGCTCCCGCGCGAGGAGCGTCGAGGCCATCGACAGCACCGGGGTGATCCCGCTGCCGCCGACGATCGCGGCGAAGTGCCCGGGGCGCGGCGGGAGTACGAAGCGGCCGGTCGGTTCCATGACCTCGACCGTGTCGCCCACGGCGAGTTCCTTCAGGGCGTACGTCGAGAAGTCGCCGCCCTCGACCAGCCGGATGCCCACCCGCAGGACGGGCCGTTCGCCGGCGGGCGCGCAGATCGAGTACGTACGACGGATCTCCTCGCCGTCCACGATTCGGCGCAGCGCGATGTGCTGGCCCGGAGTGTGGCGGAACGTCTCGTCCAGCTCGGGCGGCACGGCGAAGGTGACGGTCACCGAGTCGTCCGTGAGCCGCTCGACCTCGCTGACGCGGAGCGGATGGAACATCTACAACTCCTTGAAGTGGTCGAACGGTTCGCGGCAGGACGAGCAGCGGCGCAGCGCCTTGCACGCGGTGGAGGAGAACCTGCTCAGCAGTTCGGTGTCGGTCGAGCCGCAGTGCGGGCAGCGGATACCGAGGCTGAGTGGCACCGGTCCGTCCGTAGGGTGCGGACGGGGCGGGGCTATGCCGAACTCCGCGAGTTTGCGCCGCCCTTCGGCACTGATGTCGTCTGTCGACCAGGCGGGGGAGAGCACCGTGACGACGGAGACGTCCGGTATCCCCTTCTCGTGCAGCACCCGCTCGATGTCCGAGGACATCGTCTCGATCGCCGGGCAGCCGGTGTACGTGGGGGTCAGCTCGACCTCGACCCTGCCTGGTCCAGAGACATGGACGGCACGCAGCACGCCCAGCTCCTCCAGCGTCAGCACGGGCAGTTCGGGGTCGGGGACCGAGCCGGCGAGCGCGCGCAGTTCGCTCTCCAGCGCGGTCGGTCCGGCTGCGCTCACCATGACGCTCCCGGGTGGCTGCGGTGCAGGTGCTGCATCTCGGCGAGCATCCGGCCGAAGGACTCGGTGTGCAGGCCCTGCCGTCCCGCGCCCGCCGTCCATGCCCCGGCGCGCGGCCCGTCGGGCACCGTCAGCGTCGCGCGCTCAAGCACCGCCGTGACCGAGGAGAGCCAACGCTCCGCCAGCTCCTGCCTGTTGACGCCGTCCAGCCCCTCGCCGTACCCCTCGCGCTCGCCGGCACCGCTGCCGTCGCGTCCGGCGCTTCCGTCCAGGGGTGAGAACATCTCGCCGGTGAACCGCCACAGCGCCGTACAGGCCCGCTGCATCCGCCCATGGCTCTCGGCGGTGCCGTCACCGAGCCGCAGCGTCCACTGCTCGGCATGGTCCTGGTGGTAGTCGACTTCCTTCACGGCCTTGGCGGCGAGCCCGGCGAACGGCCCGTCACCGGTCGCCAACTCCTCGTACAACAGCCGCTGATAGGTGGAGAAGTAGAGCTGGCGGGCGATCGAGTGCGCGAAGTCGCCGTTCGGCTGCTCGACCAGCTGGAGATTGCGGAAGGCGCGCTCCTCGCGCAGATAGGCCAGCTTGTCCTCGTCCCCCACCAGGGAGTACAGGATCCGGGCCTGGCCCAGCAGATCCAGGGCGATGTTGGCGAGCGCCACGTCCTCTTCCAGCTCGGGTGCGTGTCCCGCCCACTCCCCCAGCCGGTGCGAAAGGATCAGGGCGTCGTCGGCGAGGGCGAGCGCCGTCGCGGTCGGGGTGCCGGTCACAGGTGACGCACCCCTTCCGGGATCTCGTAGAACGTCGGGTGCCGGTAGGGCTTGTCGCCGGCCGGTTCGAAGAACGAGTCCTTCTCGTCCGGCGAGGACGCCGTGACCGAGGCGGAGGGGACCACCCAGATCGACACACCCTCGCTGCGCCGGGTGTAGAGGTCGCGCGCGTTGCGCAGCGCCATCTCGGCGTCCGGGGCGTGCAGGCTGCCCGCGTGCGTGTGCGAGAGCCCGCGGCGGGACCGCACGAAGACCTCCCACAGAGGCCACTGGGTCGATCCGCTCATGCCGTCGCCTCTTTCTCCACGGGGCGCGCGATGTCCGCGCCGCCGGTTCCGGTGCCGCTGCCACCGCCGCTGTCAGTGCCGCTGTGCTTCGCCGCGTACGCCGTCGCCGCCTCGCGCACCCACGCGCCTTCCTCATGGGCGCGGCGCCGCTGGCTGATCCGCTGCTCGTTGCAGGGGCCGTTGCCCTTCAGGACCTCGCGGAACTCGTCCCAGTCGATCGTCCCGAAGTCGTGCTGTCCCCGCTCCTCGTTCCACTTCAGGTCCGGGTCGGGGAGCGTGAGACCGAGCGTCTCGGCCTGGGGGACACAGATGTCGACGAACCGCTGCCGCAGCTCGTCGTTCGAATGCCGCTTGATCTTCCAGGTCATCGACTGCGCGGAGTGCGCCGACTCGTCGTCCGGCGGGCCGAACATCATCAGGGAGGGCCACCACCAGCGGTTCACCGCGTCCTGCGCCATCTCGTGCTGCGCGGGCGTGCCACGGCTGAGGGCCAGCAGCGATTCGTACCCCTGGCGCTGGTGGAAGGACTCCTCCTTGCAGATACGGACCATCGCGCGGGCGTACGGGCCGTAGGAGCAGCGGCAGAGCGGGACCTGGTTCGTGATCGCGGCCCCGTCCACCAGCCAGCCGATCGCGCCGACGTCCGCCCAGGTCAGCGTCGGGTAGTTGAAGATCGACGAGTATTTCTGGCGGCCGGAGTGGAGCTTGTCGAGCAGCTCGTCGCGGCTTGTGCCCAGGGTCTCGGCCGCGCTGTAGAGATACAGCCCGTGCCCCGCCTCGTCCTGCACCTTGGCCATCAGGATCGCCTTGCGCCGCAGCGAGGGCGCGCGCGTGATCCAGTTCGCCTCCGGCTGCATGCCGATGATTTCCGAGTGCGCGTGCTGGGCCATCTGGCGGACGAGCGACGCACGGTAGGCCTCCGGCATCCAGTCACGGGGCTCGATGCGCTCGTCGGCGGCCACCGCGGCGTCGAACGCCGCCTCGTACGCCGCTGCCGTCGTCTCCACCGTTGCCTCCACAGCCGTCCCCGCGGTCACTGCGGTCATCCGGGCCCCCTACCGACCGATCGTTCGGTTCAATGACTTCAATGGTCGGTCGGCGGCCCGTAGGGTGTCAACCCTGTGGATAACCGACTGTGGGAAGACGGGGATCGGGGCGGGATGGATTCGAACGACGACAAGGGTGGAAACCCGGAATCTCCACCGGGTCCACCAGCGGCTCCGACACCGGGGATAGCCGGGCTCTCCTTCCCGTACCAGGTGGTCGCCGCCGTCGCCCTCGCGGTCGTCGGGCTGCTCGCCGTGGGCCATGTGGCCATGGTGTTCCTGCACGTCGCGCCCCAGAACACCGTCTCCAAGGAGTACAGCGAGCAGGTGGGCGACTGGATCTATCCCGAGTTCGAACAGAACTGGAAGCTCTTCGCGCCCAATCCCCTCCAGCAGAACATCGCCGTCGAGGTCCGCGCCGACGTGAACACGGCGGACGGAGCGCGCGAGACGACCGGTTGGATCAATCTGACCGCCGACGACGCCGAGGCGATCCGCGGCAACCCCTTCCCCAGCCATGTCGACCAGAACGAACTGCGCCGGGGCTGGGACTTCTACGTCAACTCCCACGACGACAAGGCCCGCCCCAACGGTCTGCGCGGGCAGCTCTCCGAGAGCTACATACGCAGGATCGTGATGCTGCGCCTGGAGTCGTACGACCTCGGCGGCCCCGTCGAGCGCATTCAGCTCCGCTCCGCCGCCCGGGTCGTCCAGGCGCCCCCGTGGAGCGGTGAGAAGACCAACACCAAGCCCGGCTACCGCGTCTTCCCGTGGTGGACCGTGACCCCGGGCGATCTGTCCGAAGGCGTGCGGAACGACGGCTCGCCGGGCGACGGCCCGCGTGCCGGCAGCCGTACGGAGGCCCGCGGATGAGCCGCCCCGCCCACACTCCCGCCCACGCCCCCACCGTCGCCCACAAGGCCGCGCTCGTCCTCCAGCGCGTCACCTCCCGGCCCCTCGGTCCCCACCAGAGCGCCGTCGTCCGGATCGGATTCTCCGCCGCCTGGCTCCTCTTCCTACTGCGCGAACTGCCCAACCGCCGTGAGCTGTACGGGCCCGGCAGCCCGTGGAGCTGGGACATGGCCCAGCAACTGATCGCGGGCAACGGCGCGTTCACCACGCTGATGTGGTCCGAGAGCGGTGTCTGGTTCGAGATCGTCTACGCCGTCTCCGTACTGTCCAGCGCCCTGCTGATGCTCGGCTGGCGCACCCGCACCATGTCCGTGCTCTTCATGGTGGGCGTGCTGTCCCTCCAGAACCGCAGCATCTTCATGGGCGACGGCGGCGACAACGTCATCCATCTGATGGCGATCTATCTGGTGCTCACCCGCTGCGGCCGGGTCTGGTCGCTCGACGCCCGCCGGGAGGACCGCGCCGCGCGCGCCGTCGCCTCCGGCAAGGCCGCACCCGTGGACCGGGTCGGGCCCCTCCTGTGGGCCGTGCTCGGTGTCGCCCTGCTGGGCACGCTGCTGGACAGGACCGGCGGCGAGTGGTGGGTGACGGCGCTGCTGTGGACGCTGTGGCTCTCCCAGGGGCTGTGGTGGGCGCTGAACCGTTACGCGCCGAAGAGCGAGCCGCGCGCGCTGCTGGATGTCATCGCGAACCTCGCGCACAACGGCGCACTCGTCGTGATCATGGCGGAGGTCTGTCTGATCTACGCCACGGCCGGCTGGTACAAGATCCAGGGGTCGCGCTGGCAGGACGGCACCGCGCTCTACTACCCGCTGCACCTGGACTACTTCGCCCCCTGGCCCGCTCTCGCCGACATCCTGGCCTCCAGCGGCCTGATCGTGATGGCGCTGACGTACGGCACGGTCATGGTCCAGGTCGCGTTCCCGTTCACGCTCTTCAACCGGCGGGTCAAGAACGTCCTGCTGGTGGCGATGATGCTGGAGCACGCGGGCATCGCCGTCCTGCTCGGGCTGCCGTTCTTCTCGCTTGCCATGATCGCCGCCGACGCCGTCTTCCTGCCGACCAGCTTCATGATCCGGATCGGCCACGCGGCGACGCGCCTGCGGCTGCGCTTCACCAAGGGGCCGGTGCCCAAGGGCGGTGACGGGGCCGACATGCCGGACCGGCGCACGGGCGACGACGCCGGGTCTGCCGCGCAGGACGCGACACCTCCGGGACCGCCCGGTGTGGAGGCGGACCCCTCGCTCGTCCGGTGACGGCTCTCCCCGTCCGCCCGCCTACGCTGGGGCGATGAACGACGTCGATCCCGCGAGCGCCCTGCGGTTGTGGCACGACCAAGCCCCTGGCGCCGTGGTGCTCGACGGCTTCCACGCGCTGAAGCACGCGCTGCGGTTCGGGGCGGACGTGCGGCTCGCGGTCACGAGCGACAAGGAGTCCGTGCTCGCCCTGGCGGCCGAGCTCGCCGACGATCTGGTCGGCACCCTGCGGGCGTCGCTGGTCGAAGTGCCCGCCGATGATCTGCGGGAGCTGGTGCCGAAGGTGCACCCGACGCGGGTGGTCGCCTTGGCCGTCAGGCGTGGCCGTACGGAGAATCTGGCCGCGCTGGCGGCGGCGCCCCGGCGCTCTCCCGTCGTCGTCCTCGACAATCCCCGCAATCTCGGGAACGTCGGGGCGGTGGTGCGGCTCGCGGCCGGGTTCGCCGCGACCGGGGTGGTGACCACCGGGGATCTCGATCCCTGGCACCCGAACGTCGTCCGCGCCGGCGCCGGGCTGCACTTCGCCACCGCCGTCGAGCGGCTGGCACCCGACGACTTCCCCCCGGGGCCGCTGTACGCCCTGGATCCGGAGGGGGCGGACATCCGGTCGGTGACTCTCCCCGACGACGCGCTGCTCGCCTTCGGCTCCGAACGGCACGGGCTCTCGGCCGAACTGCGGGCGCGCGCCGACACGTTGCTGGCGCTGCCGATGCGCCCCCAGGTCTCCAGCTACAACCTCGCCACCAGCGTGGCCATGGCGCTGTTCCACTGGGGCGGGCCGAACTGACGTGCAGGGCCGGGCCGCACCGGCCCGCCCGGCCCAACCGCCCTGCGCCCAACCGCCCTGCGCCCAACCACCCCGCGCCCGGCCGCCGTTCGACGGCCGGGCACGGGCGCGGTGTCACGCCTGGCGGCGGACCTCCACCGTACGGAAGCGGTTGGCCACGAACGCCGCGTCGCACAGCGCCGCGTTCGCCGCCGGATTCCCGCCCGAGCCGTGGAAGTCGGAGAAGGCCGCCGTCTGGTTCACATAGACCCCGCCCGTCAGGTTCAGGGACAGCTGGGCCAGCTCTTCCACACAGACGTCCTCGACCGCGCGCTCCGTCCCGGCCGATGTCGTGTACGCCCCGACCGTCATCGCGCCCTTGTCGCGGACCGTACGGCGCAGCAGCTCCAGCGCCTCCTCGGTCGACTCCACGGCGACCGCGAACGAGACCGGGCCGAAGCACTCCGACAGATACGGCGCCTCCGAGCCGTTCGCCCCCGCCGCCGGGTCCCACTGCTTGCGCGAGCCGTCGGACTTGACGATCGCCGGCGTACGGACCAGGGCGTCCGGGAAGTCCGGATTGGCGATCACGCGCGAGGCGAGCGCCACGTCCCCGAGACCGTCCGCCGCGTCCAGCCTGCTCTTCACGTCCGGGTTGACCAGCGCGCCGAGCAGGCCGTTGGCTCGGGCGTCGTCGCCCAGCAGGCCGCTCACCGATGCCGCCAGGTCGGCGACCACCTCGTCGAAGGACTTCGGGCCCGCGTCCGTCGTGATTCCGTCGCGCGGGATGAGGAGATTCTGCGGGGTGGTGCACATCTGGCCGCTGTAGAGCGAGAGCGAGAAGGCCAGATTGGCGAGCATGCCCTTGTAGTCGTCGGTGGAGTCCACGAGGACCGTGTTGACGCCCGCCTTCTCCGTGTAGACCTGCGCCTGGCGGGCGTTGGTCTCCAGCCAGTCGCCGAAGGCGGTGGACCCGGTGTAGTCGATGATCTTGATCTCGGGCCGGACGGCCAGGGTCTTGGCGATGCCCTCGCCGGGCCGCTCGGCGGCCAGCGCGACCAGATTCGGGTCGAAGCCGGCCTCGGCGAGCACCTCGCGGGCCACCCGCACCGTGAGGGCGAGGGGCAGCACCGCGCGCGGGTGCGGCTTGACGAGGACCGGATTGCCGGTGGCCAGCGAGGCGAACAGGCCCGGATAGCCGTTCCATGTCGGGAAGGTGTTGCAGCCGATCAGCAGCGAGATGCCGCGCGGCGCGGCCGTGAAGGACTTCCGCAGCTCCAGGGGGTCGCGCTTGCCCTGGGGCTTGGACCAGCCGGCGTCGGCGGGCGTGCGGGTCTGCTCCTGATACGCGTACGCCACCGCCTCCAGGCCGCGGTCCTGGGCGTGCGGTCCGCCCGCCTGGAACGCCATCATGAACGCCTGTCCGCTGGTGTGCATCACGGCATGGGCGAACTCGTGGGTCCTGGCGCTGATCCTGGCCAGGATCTCCAGGCTGACCAGGGCGCGCGTCTCGGGCCCCGCCGCGCGCCAGGCGCTCATGCCGGCACGCATGGCGGGCAGCAGGACGTCGATGTCGGCGTGCGGATACTCGACGCCGAGCTCCGGCCCGTACGGCGAGGTCTCGCCGCCCGTCCAGCCGTCGGTGCCCGGCTGATCGAGGTCGATACGGGTGCCGTGCAGGGCCTTGAACGCGGCCAGGCCCTCGGCCGGCGCGCTCTCGCCGTACGCCTTCGGGTGCTCAGGGTGCGGCGACCAGTAGGCACGCGTGCGAATCGCGTCGAGGGCCTGGTCGAGCGTGGGCCGGTGCTTCTCGTTGAGCTGCTGGGGGCTGAGCTGGGCGGCCATGAGGACCAACTCCTCGTCGAGCTGGGCGGGATCGGGGAAATGAGCGACAGGGGGACACGAGCGACGGACAGAGTTAGAGTAACCGAACGATCGGTCGGGACAAGGGGGGCTGTGGAAAACCCGCGCTTTCCCGTCGCCGCGGACGGTGTCGTTCCGGTCAGTTCCGGCTGATCGCCGCCCGCGACCGGTCTCCTTGGGAGATCACGTATCGCGGCGGATGTTCATACAGGAGGATCGGGTCATGACAGCAATCGAGCGCTCCCGCGTCGTCGCGGTGGTCGGCGCCGGCACGATGGGACAGGGAATCGCCCAGGTGGCCCTCGTCGCCGGACATCCCGTGCGCCTCTACGACGTCCTGCCCGGCCGCGCACAGCAGGCGGCCGACGCCGTCGGAGCCCGGCTGGACCGGCTGACGGAGAAGGGGCGGCTGGACGCGGACGCCCGCGACAGCGCCAAGGCCCGGCTGCTGCCCGCCGCGGAACTGTCCGAGCTCGCGGACGCCGCCCTCGTCGTCGAAGCCGTCCTGGAGCAACTGACCGTCAAACAGGAGCTGTTCGCGGCGCTGGAGCACATCGTCGGCGACGACTGCCTGCTCGCCACCAACACCTCCTCCCTCTCCGTCACGGCCGTCGCGGGCGCCCTGCGCCTCCCCGGCCGCTTCGTCGGCCTGCACTTCTTCAACCCCGCGCCGCTCCTGCCGCTGGTCGAGGTCGTCAGCGGGCACGCGACCGAGGAGAGCGCGGCCACGCGCGCCCGGGAAACGGCGGCCGCCTGGGGCAAGACGCCCGTGCGCTGCGCCGACACCCCGGGCTTCGTCGTGAACCGCGTCGCCCGCCCCTACTACGCCGAGGCGCTGCGCCTGTACGAGGAGCGGGCCGCCGACCCCGCGACCATCGACGCCGTCCTGCGCGAGTGCGGCGGCTTCCGGATGGGCCCCTTCGAACTGACCGATCTCATCGGGCAGGACGTCAACGAGGCGGTCACGCGCTCCGTCTGGGAGTCCTTCTTCCAGGACGTGCGCTTCACGCCCTCCCTGGCCCAGCGGCGCCTGGTGGAGTCGGGCCGGCTCGGACGCAAGTCGGGCCGGGGCTGGTTCTCCTACGAGGACGGCGCCCCCGCGCCCGAACCGCTGACCGCGCCGCCCGCCGACCCGCCGCCGTCCGTGGTCGTCCAGGGCGAGCTGTTCGCCGCGGCGGCGCTGCCCGGGATGATCGAAGAGGCCGGGATCGAGGTCATACGTAAGGAGGACGCCGTCCCCGGATACCCCGGCTGGCTCGAACTGCCCTGCGGCACCCGCCTCTTCCTCACCGACGGCGAGGCGGCGGACTCCTCCGACCTGCGGCTGATCCACTTCGACCTCGCGCACGACTACCGCGCCGCGACCCGGATAGCCCTCGCGCCGTCCGCCACGGTGCCCGAGGAGTCCGTCGTCGCGGCCGTGGGCCTCTTCCAGGCGCTCGGCAAGCAGGTCAGTGTGATCGCCGACGTCCCCGGCATGATCGTGGGCCGTACGGTCGCCATGCTCGCCGACTTCGCGCTCGACGCCCTGGCGCGCGGTGTCGCGTCCGCCGATGACATCGACACCGCGATGCGGCTCGGCGTGAACTACCCGCGCGGGCCGCTCGACTGGGTGGCGGAGCTGGGGGCCGACCGGACGCTCTACCTGCTGGAGCGGCTGCACGAGGAGTATCCGTCGGGCCGGTACGCCGCCTCGCAGGCGCTGCGCCGCCTCGCCGCCGCCGAGGCCGCGTCGGCGGCCGGCGCCGCGCCGGAAGGGGCGGGCTCATGACCACCGCCAAGCGGGACACCTACACCCCCGAGACACTGCTCACGGTCGCCGTCGGCGTCTTCATCGAGCGCGGCTACGACGGCACCTCCATGGAGCATCTGTCGAAGGCCGCCGGTATCTCCAAGTCCTCCATATACCACCATGTCTCGGGCAAGGAGGAGCTGCTGCGCCGGGCGGTCAGCCGGGCCATCGACGGCCTCTTCGGGATCCTCGACGAGCCGGACGCCGGGCGGGGCCGGGCCATCGAGCGGGTCGAGTACGTGACGCGCCGCACCGTCGAGGTCCTGATGGCGGAGCTGCCCTATGTGACTCTGCTGCTGCGGGTGCGGGGCAACACCAGGACCGAGCGCTGGGCCATGGAGCGGCGGCGCGAGTTCGACCAGCGGGTCGCGGGCCTGCTGAAGGCGGCGGCGGCCGACGGCGACCTCCGCGCGGACATGGACATCCGGCTGGCGACGCGGCTGCTCTTCGGCATGATCAATTCGCTCGTGGAGTGGTACCGGCCGCAGCCGGGCGGCGGCTACGACAGCGACCAGGTCGCCGAGACGGTCGTACGGATGGCGTTCGACGGGCTCCGCGGGGAATCCTCGTAGCACCTGTACGGCACCCGTACGGCGCTCGGGCCGCCCCCGGCTTCTCAGGGCGTGGGCGGGCCCGGCGGGTCGAGGTCGGTCTCCTCGAAGACCAGCAGGGTGCGGGTGGACAGCACCTCGGGGATCGACTGGAGCCGGGTCAGGACCAGCTCCCGCAGCGTCCGGTTGTCCGGCGCGTGGACCAGCAGCAGCACGTCGAAATCGCCGCTGACCAGGGCGATGTGCGTGGCGCCCGGCAACTCCTGGAGCTGTTCGCGCACCGTGCGCCAGGAGTTCTGCACGATCTTGAGCGTGATGTACGCGGAGGCGCCCTGACCTGCCCGTTCATGGTTGATCCTGGCACCGAACCCGCGGATGACGCGGTCCTCGACGAGCCGGTTGATCCGGGCGTACGCGTTGGCGCGCGAGACATGGACGCGCTCGGCCACCGACCGTATCGAGGCGCGGCCGTCCGTCTGGAGGATGCGCAGGATGTCGTGGTCGATCGCGTCGAGCGGCCGGGCGGGCGGCTCCCGCTGCCCGGTCCGCTCCCAGTCCTCGGCCATTTGTTCAGCCGCCATGTCCCCCACCTCTCCACTCTTGGACACCCTGTGCCCATCACAGGCTGTGCAGAACCGTTTGTCCACAGGCTGAAGGCGCCGGTAGCCAAAATGCCGCGCAAACCGAACAATCGGTAGGTGAGGCGCGCCACACTCACGCGCCGCCCAGCCCGCTCCCATGGAGGAGGTGCACGCGTTGAAGAAGAGCAGCACGACGGTCCAGGAGCCCCCGGGACCTGTCGTCCACCGGCCCACCCCGCCCCCGGCGTGGCAGCCCCGTACGGACCCCGCCCCGTTGCTCCCCGACCCCGAGCCGTATCGCGTACTGGGCACGGAAGCGGTGGCGGACGCCGACCCCGAGCTGCTGCGGCGGCTCTACGCGGAGCTGGTCCGCGGCCGTCGGTTCAACGCGCAGGCCACCGCCCTCACCAAGCAGGGCCGGCTCGCCGTCTACCCGTCGAGCACCGGCCAGGAGGCCTGCGAGGTCGCCGCGGCCCTGGTGCTCCAGGAGCAGGACTGGCTCTTCCCCAGCTACCGCGACACCCTCGCCGTCGTGGCGCGCGGCCTTGACCCCGTGCAGGCCCTCACCCTGCTGCGCGGCGACTGGCACACCGGATACGACCCGCGCGAGCACCGCATCGCCCCGCTCTCCACCCCGCTGGCCACCCAGCTCCCGCACGCCGTCGGGCTGGCGCACGCCGCGCGCCTCAAGGGTGACGACGTGGTCGCGCTCGCCCTGGTCGGCGACGGAGGCACCAGCGAGGGCGACTTCCACGAGGCGCTGAACTTCGCCGCCGTATGGAAGGCGCCCGTCGTCTTCCTCGTGCAGAACAACGGCTTCGCCATCTCCGTCCCGCTCGCCAAGCAGACCGCGGCGCCCTCGCTGGCCCACAAGGCCGTCGGCTACGGAATGCCCGGCAGGCTGGTCGACGGGAACGACGCCCCGGCGGTGCACGCGGTCCTCACCGAGGCCGTGCGGCGGGCCAGGAGCGGCGGCGGCCCGACGCTCGTCGAGGCCGTCACCTACCGCATCGAGGCTCATACGAACGCGGACGACGCGACGCGTTACCGCGGCGACGGCGAGGTCGAGGCGTGGCGCGCCCACGACCCCGTCCGGCTGCTGGAACACGAGCTGACGGAGCGCGGGATGCTCGACGGGGACGGGATCAGGAAGGCCGCCGACGACGCCGACGCGATGGCCGCGCGGCTGCGCGACCGGATGAACGCCGAGCCGGAGCTGGACCCCATGGACCTCTTCGCGCACGTCTACGCGGAGCAGACGGCGCAACTGCGCGAGCAGGCGGCCCAATTGCGGGCCGAGCTGGACGCTTCTGACGAGCCGGCCGACGCGGGACAGGGGGAGGCGCGATGACCACCGTCGCCTCCAGGGCCCCCAGGACCGACCTTGCGGCGAAGCCGGCCACCATGGCGCAGGCGCTGCGGCGCGCGATGCGCGACGCGATGGCCGATGACCCGGCCGTGCACATCCTCGGTGAGGACGTCGGCACGCTCGGCGGGGTCTTCCGGGTCACCGACGGACTCGCAGCCGAGTTCGGCGAGGACCGCTGTACGGACACGCCGCTGGCCGAGGCCGGGATCCTCGGTACGGCCGTCGGTATGGCGATGTACGGGCTGCGGCCCGTCGTGGAGATGCAGTTCGACGCCTTCGCCTATCCGGCGTTCGAGCAGCTGGCCAGCCATGTCGCCAAGATGCGCAACCGCACGCACGGTGCGCTGCCGCTGCCGATCACCATCCGGGTGCCGTACGGCGGCGGGATCGGCGGCGTCGAGCACCACAGCGATTCCTCCGAGGCGTACTACATGGCGACGCCCGGCCTCCATGTCGTCACCCCGGCGACGGTCGAGGACGCGTACGGGATGCTCCGGGCGGCCATCGCCTCCGACGATCCGGTGGTCTTCCTGGAGCCCAAGCGGCTGTACTGGTCGAAGGCGCGGTGGTCGCCGGAGGCGCCGGCGGCGGTGGAGCCGATCGGCCGGGCCGTCGTGCGGCGTACGGGACTGAGCGCCACCCTCGTCACGTACGGCCCCTCCCTCACCGTCTGTCTGGAGGCGGCGGAGGCCGCCCGCGCGGAGGGCTGGGACCTGGAAGTGGTCGACCTGCGCTCGTTGGTGCCCTTCGACGACGAGACGGTCGTCGCCTCCGTACGGCGCACGGGGCGCGCGGTAGTCGTCCACGAGTCCAACGGTTTCGGCGGGCCCGGCGGGGAGATCGCCGCCCGGATCAATGAGCGCTGCTTCCACCATCTGGAGGCACCGGTCCTGCGGGTCGCCGGATTCGACATCCCGTATCCGCCGCCGATGCTGGAACAGCACCATCTGCCGGGTGTGGACCGGGTGCTGGACGCGGTCGCGCGGCTTCAGTGGGAGGCGGACAGCTGATGGCCCAGGTGCTCGAATTCAAGCTGCCGGATCTCGGTGAGGGCCTGACCGAGGCCGAGATCGTCCGCTGGCTGGTGGCGGTCGGCGACGTCGTCGCCATCGACCAGCCGGTCGTCGAGGTCGAGACGGCCAAGGCGATGGTGGAGGTCCCGTGCCCCTACGGGGGCGTGGTCACCGCGCGGTACGGCGAGGAGGGCACGGAGCTGCCGGTCGGCGCGCCGCTGCTGACGGTGGCGGTCGGGGCATCCGAGCCCGCCGCTGACGCCGGTCCCCCGGCGGATTCGGGTACCGGTACGGGCGCCGAGGGGGTTCCGGCCGCCAAGTCCGGTCCGGCCGAGACGTCCGGGAACGTGCTGGTCGGGTACGGCACGGGTGCTCCGGCCGCCCGGCGGCGACGGGTCCGCCCCGCGACGGTCGTCGCCGCGGCACCAGCGGCTCCGGCGGCTCCGGCCGCCCCCGTCGCACTCGCTGATCCGCTGCCGACGGCGGCTCCGGCGTCGGCGGCGGCGCCCGTACCTGAGCGGTCCGGGCCCGTGCCGGTCATCTCGCCGCTGGTGCGGCGGCTGGCCAGGCAGAACGGGCTCGACCTCCGGGCGCTGGACGGATCGGGCCGGGACGGGCTGATCCTGCGGTGCGACGTCGAGCAGGCGATCGAGCGGATCGAGCAGCAGGCCGCACGGACAGCGGCGCCCTCCGCTCCCGCCTCACCTTCCACATCAGGCTTCCCGTCCGCTTCCACCGACGGGGCGGTCACCGAGCGCGTACCGCTGCGCGGTGTGCGCGGCGCGGTCGCCGACAAGCTCAGCCGCAGCCGGCGCGAGATCCCCGAGGCGACCTGCTGGGTCGACGCGGACGCGACGGAACTGCTGGCGGCCAGGACCGCCGCCAACGCGGCCGGCGGCCCGAAGATCTCCCTCATCGCCCTGCTGGCGCGGATCTGCACGGCGGCGCTCGCGCGCTTCCCGGAGCTCAACTCCACGGTGGACACGGAGGCCAGGGAGATCGTCCGCCTGCGCGACGTCCATCTCGGCTTCGCCGCGCAGACCGACCGCGGCCTGGTCGTCCCCGTCGTGAGGGACGCGCGGAACCGTTCGGCGGAGTCCCTGAGCGCGGAGTTCGCCCGGCTCACGGAGGCCGGCCGGACGGGGAAGCTGACCCCCGGCGATCTCACGGGCGGCACGTTCACGCTGAACAACTACGGCGTGTTCGGCGTCGACGGCTCCACGCCGATCATCAACCACCCCGAGGCCGCGATGCTCGGCGTCGGCCGTATCGTCGCCAAACCCTGGGTGCACCAGGGCGAGTTGGCGGTACGCCAGGTCGTCCAGCTCTCCCTCACCTTCGACCACCGGGTCTGCGACGGCGGCACGGCGGGCGGCTTCCTGAGGTACGTGGCGGACTGTGTGGAACAGCCGGCGGTGCTGCTGCGCACGTTGTAGGCCACGCCCGGGTGGACCGCGCCCGGCACGGGGTCCAGGATCACGGTCCGCACCGGCCAAGATCACGGTCGTACATCACGGTCCGACATCACATGCGTCGGACACCCGATCGCGGACCATACTTCAGCCATGACCATGACCGCCCATGACGCCATCGTGCTCGCCGGAGGTGCCGCGAAGCGGCTCGGCGGAATCGACAAGCCCGCCGTCAGCGTCGGCGGCAGGGCGCTGCTCGACCGGGTGCTCGGAGCCTGCGGCGATGCCGCGCGGACCGTGGTCGTGGGCGGCCGGCGGCCCACGGCGCGGCCGGTGCGCTGGGCACGCGAGGAGCCGCCGGGCGGCGGCCCGGTCGCCGCGCTCGACGCGGGCGTACGGCAGGTCGACGCGGACACCGTGCTCGTGCTCTCCGCCGATCTGCCCTTCCTGACACGGGAGACGACGCACCGGCTCCTGGACGTACTCGCCGCGGACGCCGCACGTGAGGGCGCGCTGCTCACCGACGCGGACGGCCGCGACCAGCCGCTGGTCGCGGCGTACCGCACGGAGCCGCTGCGCCGCGAGATCGCCCTCCTCGCCACCGAGTACGGCAGCCTCGCCGGGCTGCCGCTCCGACTGCTGACCAGTGAACTCGACCTCGCCCGTGTCGCCGCGGACACCGACCCGCTCGCGTCCTTCGACTGCGACACCTGGGAAGACATCTCCACGGCGCGCGCACGCATCAGGGAGCATGGAACCGTGCTGGACGAATGGATTACCGCAGTCAAGGACGAACTCGGCCTCGAACTCGACGTCGACATCAAGGTCCTGCTCGATCTCGCCCGCGACGCCGCGCACGGTGTGGCGCGGCCGGCCGCACCCCTGACGACCTTTCTCGTCGGGTACGCGGCGGGCCGTGCGGCGGCCGGCGGCGGAGGTCCCGAGGCGGTGGCAGAGGCGTCCCGGAAGGCCACGGCGCTCGCCCTGCGCTGGGCCGAGGAGACGGACGCGCCGGACGGCAAGGCCGAGGGCGGCGGCAAGGCCGAGGGGGACGTGGCCGGATGACGGCCCAGGACCCCGAGGTGGACGGCGTCGAGGATGTCCTCGCGCTGTTCGGCAGGCAGCCGGATGCGGGCCCGGGAGACCGGCCCGGCGCCGACTCGCACCACGGCGGCGGCCACAGCTCCGCGCCGGTGAAGCCCGAAGGCAGGGGCAGGCACCACGCCACCCCGTGGGCCGATGCCTGTGCTGTCGCGGCTCGTTCGGGCCGTACGGCGGCCACCGCCCCCAAGACCTCCACCGCCCCCAAGACCTCCACCACCCGCACCCGGCGCGTCCCCCTCGAACAGGCCCTGGGTCAGGTACTCGCCGAGCCCCTGACCGCCCTCACCGACCTGCCGTCCTTCGACACCTCCGCGATGGACGGCTGGGCGGTGTCCGGACCTGGCCCCTGGTCCCTGCGACCGGCGGCCCCCGACGCCCCGGACCCCGCAGCCGCCCCCACCACCGGCATCCTCGCCGGGCACGCCGCCACCACCCCTCTCCCCGACGGCACAGCGGTACGGATCGCCACCGGCGCCCGGGTCCCGCCCGACACCACCGCCGTGATCCGCAGCGAGCACGCCCTCACCGACACCACCGGTCATCTCCACGCCGACCGCGAGGTGACCCACGGCCAGGACATCCGCCCCCGCGCCCAGGAGTGCCGCTCCGGCGACCAACTCCTGCCCGCCGGCGCCGTCGTGACCCCGGCGGTGCTCGGCCTGGCCGCCGCCGCCGGTTACGACGAACTGCTCACCGCCCGCCGCCCGACCGTCGACATCCTGGTCCTCGGCGACGAACTCCTCGTCCGCGGACTGCCCCACGACGGCCTCATCCGCGACGCGCTCGGCCCGATGATCGCGCCCTGGCTGCGCGCGCTCGGCGCCGAGGTCATCGACACCCGCCGGGTCGCCGACGACGAACGCGCCCTGTACCGCGCGGTCACCGAGTCCGAGGCCGATCTGGTCCTCACCACGGGCGGTACCGCCGGCGGCCCCGTCGACCATGTCCACCCCGTGCTCAGCAAGGCGGGCGCCGAACTGCTCGTGGACGGCGTCGCCGTACGCCCCGGGCATCCCATGCTGCTGGCCAGGCTCGCCTCCGGCCGCCATCTGGTGGGCCTGCCGGGCAATCCGCTCGCCGCCGTATCAGGACTGCTCACGCTGGCCGAGCCGCTGCTGCGGGCCCTGGGCGGACGGGCACCGGCGCCCGCGTACCACGTGCCCGTACGGGACGAGGTGCACGGCCATCCGCAGGACACCCGGCTCGTGCCCTTCGTCCACCGCGACGACCGGCTCGTGCCGCTGCGCTACAACGGTCCCGCCATGCTGCGCGGCATCGCCGTCGCCGACGGGCTCGCGGTCGTCCCGCCGGGCGGCGCGCGTCCCGGCGACGAGCTGGAAGTCCTCGACCTGCCCTGGGCCGCCTGGGGCGAAGCCGCCGCCTCGATAGACGACGGGTGTTTCACGTGAAACTTCCCGGCCACGACGCCATGGCGCGTCATGCCGACGAACACCTGGTCACCGGCCGGGTGAAGCTGCCGCGCCGGATCGTCGACCGGCCGCTGCGACAGGTCAGCAAGCGGCTGTTGATGGCGCTGGGGGTACTGGCGACCACGGTCTTCATCGTCTGGATCGACCGCTCCGGTTACCACGACAACGCGGACGACTCGGTCGACTTCCTCGACGCCGTCTACTACTCCACCGTCACCCTCTCCACGACGGGTTACGGCGATATCGTCCCGTACAGCGACGCGGCCCGGCTCATCAACGTCGTGCTCGTCACCCCGCTGCGCGTGCTCTTTCTGATCATCCTGGTCGGCACCACTCTTGAGGTCCTCACGGAGCGCACCCGGGAGGAGTGGCGGCTGAACCGCTGGAGGTCCAACTTGCGTGACCACACCGTCATCGTCGGCTTCGGCACCAAGGGCCGGTCGGCGATGCAGACCCTCTGCGCCACCGGGCTCAAGAAGGACCAGATCGTCATCGTCGACCCCAGCGCGAAGGTGATCGAGGCGGCCAACGCGGACGGATTCGTGGGCGTCATCGGCGACGCGACGCGCAGCGACGTACTGCTGCGGGCCGAACTCCAGCGGGCGCGGCAGGTGGTGATCGCCACTCAGCGCGACGACACGGCGGTACTGGTCGCGCTGACCGCGCGTCAGCTCAACCGCGGGGCGAAGATCGTCGCCGCCGTACGTGAGGAGGAGAACGCACCGCTGCTGCGCCAGTCCGGCGCGGACGCCGTGATCACCAGCGCCAGCGCGGCAGGCCGGCTGCTCGGCCTCTCGGTGCTCAGCCCCGTCGCCGGCACGGTGATGGAGGATCTGATCCACCAGGGCAGCGGTCTCGATCTCATCGAACGGCCGGTGATAAAAGCGGAGGTGGGGCGGAGCGTACGGGAGACGGACGACCTGGTGGTCAGTGTCCTGCGTGGGCACCGCCTGCTGGGGTACGACGACCCGTCGGCCAGCCCGCTCCAGCTCACGGACCGGCTGATCACGATCGTACGGGCGGATCCCAACCCCCTGCAGAGCAAGTCGGACTGACCGGCCCGCCACCGCCCCCCACACGAATCCGGTCGAAACGAGCCCGAACCCGCGGGCCGGTACTGCCGGGAGAGCCGGGGGGTAGCCTCCGACCATGTATGCGATCACGATTCCGGAACCCGGTGGCCCCGAGGCGCTCGTCTGGGCCGAAGTACCCGATCCCGTACTCGCCGAAGGCGAAGTCCTCGTCGACGTCGTGGCGAGCGCGGTCAACCGCGCCGATCTGCTGCAACGCCAGGGCTTCTACGACCCCCCGCCCGGCGCCTCCCCCTACCCCGGTCTGGAGTGCTCGGGCCGGATCTCCGCGCTGGGCCCCGGCACCGAGGGCTCCGGCTGGTCGGTCGGCGACGAGGTGTGCGCCCTGCTCTCGGGCGGCGGTTACGCCGAGAAGGTCGCCGTCCCCGTGGGCCAACTGCTCCCCACACCCGAGGGCGTGGACCTGGCGACGGCCGCCGGGCTTCCCGAAGTGACCGCCACCGTCTGGTCGAACGTCTTTATGATCGCCCATCTGCGGCCCGGCGAGACGCTGTTGGCGCACGGTGGCGCGAGCGGCATCGGCACGATGGCGATTCAGCTCGCCAAGTCGGTCGGCGCGCGGGTCGCCGTCACGGCGGGCGGGCCCGAAAAGCTGGCGCGCTGCGCCGAGTTGGGCGCGGACATCCTGATCGACTACCGCGAACAGGACTTCGTCGACGAGTTGAGAAAGGCCACGGGCG
This sequence comes from Streptomyces sp. NPDC058665, assembly GCF_042714995.1. Lineage (NCBI taxonomy): Bacteria > Bacillati > Actinomycetota > Actinomycetes > Kitasatosporales > Streptomycetaceae > Streptomyces > Streptomyces sp. NPDC058665. The sequence goes on along the minus strand of NZ_JBHXRX010000021.1, from coordinate 29,705 downwards.
GTGCCGGGGCGGATGTCATCCTCGACATCGTCGGCGCCAAGTATCTCGGCCGCAATGTGAAAGCCCTGGCCGTCAACGGCCGGCTCGCGGTGATCGGTCTCCAGGGCGGACTGAAGGGCGAACTCAATCTGGCCGCCCTACTGGGCAAGCGTGGGGCGATCACGGCGACGTCGCTGCGGGGACGTCCGGCCGGCGAGAAGGCGTCGATCATCGCCGCCGTACGGGAGCATGTCTGGCCGCTGATAGGCGCTGGGCAGGTGCGGCCCATCGTGGACCGCACCTTCCCGTTGTCGGAGGCGGCGAAGGCGCATTACGCGCTGGAGTCGGGCGACCATGTCGGCAAGATCCTGCTGCTGCGCCCGTAACGAGGACGGATTTCCCCGGTCGGTCTCCGAGGCCCCTCGGAGACCGACCCCGACCGCCCGCGCCGGCCGACGGAAGTGTCAGAGATACGGCCCCGACCGGATCGCGCCGTGCGCACCCGGGTCCTCGCCGTCGTCGCCGTCCTGCGAGGCGCCCGGCGGCAGTGCCCGGCGCATCTGCTCCAACTGCGCCCGCGCCGCCATCTGCTGGGCGAACAGCGCCGTCTGGATCCCGTGGAAGAGGCCCTCCAGCCAGCCCACCAACTGGGCCTGCGCGATGCGCAGTTCGGCCTCGGAGGGAATGGCCTCGTCGGTGAACGGGAGCGAGAGCCTTTCCAGCTCGTCGACGAGTTCGGGCGCGAGTCCGTCCTCAAGCTCCTTCACCGAACCGGCGTGGATCTCCTTGAGCCGTACCCTGCTCGCCTCGTCCAGAGGAGCCGCCCGCACTTCTTCGAGCAGCTGCTTGATCATGCTGCCGATACGCATGACCTTCGCCGGCTGCTCGACCATCTCCGTCACCGGGATCTCGCGCGGCTCGTCGTCCCCGGGTCCGCCGCCGAGCGCCATCCCGTCCTGCCCCACCACGAGGACATGGGGGTTGCTCTCCTGCGACCGTTCGTTCCTCGGCATTTCCATAGTTTCATTGTCTCGCACCTGGGTGCCGATGCGAGGTGAGCCCCCGTGGGAAAGCGAATCGCTTTCCCACGGGGGCTCACCCGTGCCCGTGACCGGTGTCAGATCGCCGCCCTGCGCGCCAGCGCGCCTCGCGAGCGGGTGACCAGCGCGGCCAGGAGCGCCGCGCCGAGCGGGACCACGACGAGCAGTACGCCCAGCGTCTCCCACGGGATGACCACCGGCACGAAGGGCGCAGTGGCCTGCTCCCCGTTGGACCACCCCTCGTCCAGCATCCGCGCGTACATCTGGTCCTCCGCGCGGCGCTCGGTGAAGCGCAGCCCGATGGCGGGCAGAATCCCGGACGCCGAGCCGAGTACGACACCCATCGCGGCCACCACCCCGCACTGGAATCCGCTCAGCGCCTTGCGGACCCTGGGCGGCGCCCCGACGGCGGCGAGCGTCTTCAGATCGGCCTCCGCGTCGGCCTGGGCGAGGCCCGTGGCGATACCGGCGGCGCCGATGGTGATCAGCCCCGCGAAGACGGCGAGTGCCAGCATCGTGGTGCTGTTCTCGGGGACGAACCCCTTCTCGATGGTCAGCCAGGGATCGGCGCCCGTGTTGGCGAGTTCGCTGTCGAGCTTCTGCTGCTGCGCGTCGCTCGGGAGCTTCTCGGTGGTGAAGAAGGAACCGTACGGGACGGTGGTGATGCCCGCCTTCTCGGCCGCGTCCGGAGGCATGATCACCTGGACGCCGTAGGTGTTCTCGCTGCCCGAGAACTGGTGGGCGGGGATCGTCTTGACGGTGCCCGGCTGCTTCTCGCCGTCCGACGCGCCCGCCTCTTCGGACGCCTCGGACTGGGCCGCGGTGGTGAGGCGGACGTCGATCGTCCCGTTGACGCCGCCCTTCGGCGCGACTGCGGTGCCGCCCGCGTCGCCCTTCGCCCCGCCCTTGTCCTTGTCCTCGCCGGCAGCGCCCTCAGGAGTAAGGATCCGCTTGCTGAAGGAGACCGCCCGCCCGTTGGCCAGCGCCGCGCTCGCCTCCGGATTGTTGATCTCCAGCACCTTGAGCAGCTTGTCGTCACCGATCAGGATCTCGCCGGCCGAGCTGCCGATGCCGTTGAGGTCCTGGTCGCAGCGGAAGTCCGTGGCGAGCTTGCGCCTCTCGGCCTTGGAGAACTTCTCCGTCGGGTCCTCGCCCGACTCGTCGTACGACCAGAGCGGGCACTCGTACGCCTTGGGCGTGACGAGCTCGTACATTCCGCACTCCCCGCCATCCCCGTACATGGAACAGCTCTTCGTGCCGACCACGACACGGTCCACATCGGCCCGTAGGTCCGTGGGCAGCAGCTTCCGTACGTCCTCGCGCATCGACGGGACGTCCACGGCGGATTCCGGGGACAGGATCGCGACCGCGCCGTACGGCAACTCCGGCTCGTACCGGGCCTCGGCCTGGGCGTCGGAGCTGGCCGCGTACGTCGCCACGGCAACCGTGCCCGCGACCGCCGCGAGCACCGCCGCCACGGCCGGAGCCGTACGGCCCCGGTTACGTACGGAGTCCCGCAGCGCGAGCCGCGGCGAGAGCGGCAGCCAGCGGCCGATCCGGCCGAAGAGGCCCACGAGGGCGGGCGTCAGCGCCACCACACCGAGCTCCGCGAGCGCACTGCCGCCCGCGACGATCATGGCCTGGTCCGACACGGTCGAGCCGTACAGCGCGATGCCCGCGCCGAGTGCGACGGCCCCCAGGCCCACCATCGGCAGCACCCTGTTGCTTCTGCGGATGCCACGGCGCCCGGTGAGGGAGGCGACGACGGTCTGCCGGGACGCGGTCACGGCCGGCACGATCGCGGCCAGCAGACCGGTGACGACCGCGACCAGCGCGATCCCGATCAGCTCCAGCGGACGCAGGTCGAAGCTGCCGAAGCGCTTGCCGAGCACGCCTTCGAGTACCGGCTGGAGCGCGAAGGTCAGGACGATGCCCAGCACCGTGCCGACCACGGCGGCGACCGCGCCGATCACCAGACCGCCGCTGAGGACGATGGCCCTGATGTGGTGCCGGTCGCCGCCGTTGGCGCCGACCAGGCCGAGCTGGCGGCGGGAGCGGCGGGCGCCGACGGCGAACGCGGGGCCCGCCAGCAGGCAGATCTCCAGCATCGCGAGACCGACGATGGTGCTGATAATGGCGAGCTCGGCGGCGCCGGCGGAGCCGCCCCCGAGGTCGGGCAGGCCCTCCTTCACGTACAGCGCCACCTCGGAGTCCGGCGGCGGATCGAGCACCACCGCGCGCGAGGTGACCGTTGCGCCCTTGGCGTTGGTCTCCTCGACCATGTTCCACGTGAAACCGGCGTCGCCGGGGACCGAGGTCAGATAGGTGCTGTACGTATCGGTGCCGGGCAGCTCCGCGACGGCCAGCGCCTTGTCGAGCGGGGCCAGCAGCGCGCCGGGAAGCGCGTTGACCTGGGTGGTGTCCAGGTCGTTCGGCAGCTCGTACGCGCCGACGATCCGGTACGCGGTGTCGAGTCCGCGAGCCGTGAGCTTCGAACCGACGTGCAGTCCGCTGCTCTCCAGGAAGGCGTTGGTCGCGGCGACCTCGTCGGCCTTCTTCGGGAACCGGCCGCGGTCGAGGACCATGATGCCCTCGGCCATCGGGTCCGCCGCCTTCAGCTCCCGGACCGAGGTGCTCAGCAGTCCGTGGGTCGTCCTGAGCTTGGCGGTGCCCTCCGAGTCGATGAGGGACTTCGCGTCCGCCGGGAGGGCGGAGGCGATGTCCATCTCGCCCTCGGGCCACGGCTCGTCGTCGCCGTAGCTCTTCACCGGCTGGTAGTTGTCACCCTTGGGGTTCTGCATGAGGGGAACCCCGCCCATACGCGGGTCGTTGACGCGGGCGTCGGCCCGCCCCAGGTCGCGGTCCAGCTGCTGGGCGGGGCTGAGGTCCGCGCTGCGCAGGGTCAGGTCGGCGGCGCTCACCCCGAGGATCGGCAGGGCGAGCATGGCGAGTACGAGGAAGCTGCGTCCCTTGAAGCGCCAGGCGTCACGGCGGGCTATGCGGATCGCGGCACGCCAGGAGTGGTACCAGTTCTTCACCGTTCGGCCGCCTGGCCCGTGAGCAGCGAGTCGGCCTGGCTGCGGAGGGTCTGGTCGACGACGGCGCCGTCCCGGAGGAAGACCACGCGGTCGGCCCAGGCCGCGAAGCGCGGCTCGTGCGTGACCAGGACGCCGGCCGCACCCGCGTCGCAGCGGCTGCGCAGCAGGGCGAGCACGGATTCGCCGGTCTCGGAGTCGAGGGCGCCGGTGGGCTCGTCCGCGAGGACGAGGCGGCGGTCGCCGACGAGCGCGCGGGCGATGGCCACGCGCTGCTGCTGGCCGCCGGACATCTCGTCCGGGAAGCGGTCGGCGAGCTCGCCGAGTTCCATCTCGCGCAGCGCGGCGACGGCCTCGCCCCTGGCCTTGCGGGCGGAGGTGCCGTCGAGCTCGCGGGGGAGGGCGACGTTCTCGGCGGCGGTGAGGGCCGGGATGAGGTTGTAGTCCTGGAAGACGTAACCGATGCTGCGGCGCCGCAGCGCGGCGATCTGCTTGCGGCCCGCGGTGGTGAGGTCGGTGTTCTCGACGATCACCTGGCCCGACGTCGGGGTGTCGAGACCGCCGGCGATGGTGAGCAGCGTGGACTTGCCGGAGCCTGACGGGCCCATGACGGCGACGAGTTCGCCGGGGAAGACGTCGAGGTTGATCCCGCGCAGGGCGTGGACCTCGGTGGCGCCACTGCCGTGGACGCGGGTCAGGTCCTTGAGTTGGAGCACGGGATGCGGTGCCTGGTCAGGCATGGATGGTCCCCCTTGGGTGCGGATCTGGTGCGCAGACGCGTCGGTGGGTGGGTGTGTGGTGTGCGTGGTGCATGTGGTTGGTGGGGCCTCAGCGGTTTCTGGAGCGGCCGGAGCCGGCCCGGGAGGCGCCGGGCTGCCGGGCCGGCTGATCAGTGGCACCGTCGGCGGTCCCGGCCGCGTTCCCGGTGGTGGTCCCCTCGGCGGTCCCGGCGGCGCTCTCCGCTTCCTTCTTCCGCTGCTTCTCCTTCTGCGCGTTCAGCAGCGAGAGCCGGACGAGCCGGGCCTCGCAGTGGTCGAGCCAGCGCGCCTCGGCCTCCGTCTGGAAGATGAGCTGTTCGAGGACGAGCAGCCATGCCACGTCGTCCCGGTTGTCCGGCGAGACATCGGTGGCCTGGGCCTTGAGCCGGGTGTAGTCCTGCATCGCCTGCACGGTGTGGTGGCGCTGCGACTGGATCACGTCGCGGATGTCGATCCCGGGTGCGCCGACGGCCATCGCGAGCTTGATGGCGAGTTCGTCGCGCGGCGGACTGCGCCGGTCGACCGGTGACCGGAACCAGTTCCGCAGCTCATCGCGGCCGGCGTCCGTCATCACGTAGAGCGCGTGGCCGGCTTCGTCCTCACCGTCCTGGACGACCATCCCGTCGCGCTCCAGACGGTTGAGCGTCGTATAGACCTGGCCGACGTTCAGGGGCCAGGTGGCGCCGGTACGGGATTCGAACTCCGTACGGAGCTGGGAGCCGTAGCGCGGTCCCGATTCGAGGAGGGCGAGCAGCCCGTGGCGGATCGACATACTCAGTATGTATACCCGGTATGGCTTCGACGGCAAGGGCCTTGAGGGGGACGTGACAAGTCCGTCGTAAGGAGGAGGTAAGGGCTACGCGGGATGTACGAGGGTGGTAAACGGGCAGGTCAGAGGCGGTAGGTGAGGGCGTCGGCGGATGGTGGGTGTCAGTGTCGCCGGAGTCTCAGGCCCAGAAAACCGATGCCGAGGCCCATCAGCGCCATCCCGACCCCGAGAGTCAGCGCGGGGACGGCGCGGGCGACCGGCTGGGCGACCGCCTGGCTGTTCTGCTCCTGTGCGGAGGCGTCGTGAGGGGGGGGACGGGGTGGGACCGGTCCCTCTTCCGAGGCGTCGAAGCCGTCCGACAGGAGCTCTTCGTCGCGGAGTTCACCCTCGTCCGGGTCGGCCTGCTCGCGCTCGGGTCTCCCGCTCGGGGACCGCTGCCTGTGCGGCTCGGCCGAGGCGGGCACTGAACGAGTGGGGGACGGCGAAGCGGAACGGGACGAAGGTCTTCCGCTCGTACGGCTGGGCGACATCGGCACGGTGGGATCCGCGGACACGGTGCCGACACCCGACGACGGCACCTCACCACTCGCGCCGGTGGCGGTCGCCGGGTTCGTCCGCCCCGGCCGGGGCCGCCCCTGCCCGGCCTCGTTCCCCGCCAGGGAGGAGGTGGCACCCGGCGACCGCGACGGTTCCGCGCGCGGGGATTCGCGGTCCTCGGCGAACGCGAGGGACGCGTTCGACAGCAGAGAGGCGAGTATGAGCGCGACGGCGACGGCAAGCGCGAGCGCGCGGGAGGAACGGAGCCGTGCGTGGAGCCGAGACATCACCGACTCAGCGTCACATGCGGTGACAGAAGCGGCATCTCGGCGGGAGCCGGGCGTCCCGGCGGCCGTACACTCCCGCGCGGACGCCCCGCGCGGTCGCCGTCACGGCCCCCCCCGGACCGGAGCCTTACGGAGGCGCCGGCCGACGGACTCGCGCCCGCCAATCCCCGGCCGTCGGACTCACGCCCGCGCCGTCGGCTACTCCGGGTTGCCGGTGGAGATCTTGAGCTCGAACTCCTGGTCCTTGGGCAGCACCGCCGCGCTCTGGCGCGGGTACTGATCGACCACGATGTCCTTCGCCTGCGTGGGGTCGTTGACCTCGGTCACCGTCCACGTCCACCCCGCGGACCGCAGGCACTCCTTCACCGAAAGGATGTCCTTGTAACGCAGGTCGGGCGCCTGGACCTTGGTCGGGTCCACCCCGTCCTCGTACGCGTCCGAGCACTTCTCCTTGTCGATGACGCGGTTGCGCTCCGGCGGCCGGTGGCCCTCCACCGCCGAGCCGCTCGGCTTGGCCTCCGAGCCGTCCTTCCCGTCGTCGCCGTTCTGGGTCAGCGCGAACGTCAGGCCCGCGATCGCCGCGACCGCGACCACGATCGAGCCGACGATCACCGGCATGTTCCGCCTGCTGCCGCCGCTGTTGCCACCACCGCCGTGGCCCCCGTGCCCGCCGTGCCCCGGGCCCATCGGGGGCTGCGGGGACATCGAGTACGTGGGTGCCGGGGTCTGGTAGCCCTGGTTGGGCTGCGGCGGGTAGCCGTACGTGGGAGGCGGTGTCTGCATCGGCGCCGGGGTCGGCGGTCCGTACGCCCCCGGCTGGTACGGCGTCTGCACGCCGCCCTGCGGCGGCTGCGTCCCCTGGTCGACCGGCGGGAAGACCGCCGAGCCCACACCCGCGCCACTCACCGACGGGGCGCCCTGCACGATCACCGGGGCCCCGGTGTGGCCCTGCGGAAGCACCCGCGCGCACTCGTCGCGCATCGCGGCGGCGCTCGGGAACCGCTCGTTCGGGTTCTTCTTCAGCGCCCGCGCGACGAGCGCGTCCATCGCGGGAGTGAGCGAGCGGTTGATCGAGGAGGGCGCGACCGGCTCCTCCTGCACATGCGCGTACGCGATCGCCAGCGGCGAGTCGGCCTCGAAGGGCAGCCGGCCCGTCAGCAGCTGGAAGAGCATGATGCCGACCGAGTACAGGTCGGAGCGGGCGTCGACGCCGCGCCCCAGCGCCTGCTCGGGCGAGAGGTACTGCGGCGTACCGACGACCATGCCGGTCTGCGTCATCGACGTGACGCCCGACTGCATGGCCCGCGCGATGCCGAAGTCCATCACCTTGACGACGCCGCGCTTGGTCATCATCACGTTGCCGGGCTTGATGTCGCGGTGGACCAGGCCCATCTCATGGCTGGTCTCCAGCGCGGCGAGCACGTCCGCCGTCACCTTCAGCGCGCGGTCCGCCGGCATCGCGCCGTACTGCTGGATGTCCGACTGGAGCACCGAGCCGAGCGGCTGCCCCTCCACGTACTCCATGACGATGTACGGCATGAGCGAGCCGTCCAGCTCGTCCTCACCGGTGTCGAAGACCGAGACGATGTTGGTGTGCGACAGTTTCGCGACGGCCTGGGCCTCGCGCCGGAAGCGTTCACGGAAGGACTGCTCACGGCCCAGTTCGGTGTGGAGCGTCTTGATGGCGACCTGCCGGTCGAGAGCCGCGTCGTACGCGAGGTAGACGGACGCCATGCCGCCCTCGCCGAGAAGGTCACGAAGCTGGTACCGGCCGCCCGCGACCGAACCGCCCGCGTAGCGGCCCTGTGCGCCGTCGTGGCTCATGACTGTGCTTCCCCCTCGGCGCGGCGACGCGGTGACTCAGTGCTTCGCGCTGATCCGTACTCACATGCTCCCGTATTTACGGGCCAAGTCTGCCGCAGGGCCCTGACACGTCAAGCGGGGTGCCCGTTCCGTGACCCTACGCACAACAAGCGTCTCGGAAGCGTTACAGGAAACGCATGGAATTTGCCCGTGCGCGGGCGTAGCGGGTTTGATGACCGGTCCATCTCCGATCGGCGTGCCGCGCGAAGGCTGTAGCGTGACCGGCACAGCACCAATCCAGGATTCGTGGCGGCTCCTGGCCCCACACCTTCACCCATCCCAGGCACCACCGCGACCCCGCGCCCGCGCGCGGCACGCGCGGATAGATACGACGGCGAGGACTGATGGCACCCGAACCCGAAGCAGGCGGCGGCGGAGTGCCTGATGCTGGGGACTCATGGGGCGTCGGCGGGCTGGTCGGCGACGGCCGTTACCGGATGACGTACCGCCTCGGCCGGGGCGGTATGGCGGAGGTGTACGCGGCGGAGGACGTCCGGCTCGGCCGTACCGTGGCCGTCAAGCTGCTCCGCTCCGACCTCGCCGAGGACCCGGTCTCCAAGGCCCGCTTCACGCGCGAGGCCCAGTCGGTGGCCGGTCTCAACCACCACGCCGTGGTGGCGGTGTACGACTCCGGTGAAGATGTCGTGGGCGGCCAGACCGTTCCGTACATCGTCATGGAGCTCGTCGAGGGCCGCACCATCCGCGATCTGCTGATCAACGCGGAGGCGCCGCCGCCGGAGCAGGCGCTGATCATCGTCTCCGGTGTGCTCGAAGCGCTCGCGTACTCGCACCAGCACGGCATCGTGCACCGTGACATCAAGCCCGCGAACGTGATCATCACGCACGGCGGCGCGGTCAAGGTGATGGACTTCGGCATCGCCCGCGCCCTGCACGGCGCGCAGTCGACGATGACCCAGACCGGCATGGTCATGGGCACGCCGCAGTACCTCTCCCCCGAACAGGCGCTCGGCAAGGCCGTCGACCACCGGTCCGACCTGTACGCCACGGGCTGTCTGCTCTACGAACTCCTGTCGCTGCGCCCGCCGTTCACCGGCGAGACGCCGCTCTCCGTCGTCTATCAGCACGTCCAGGACATCCCGGTCCCGCCGTCCGAGGTCTCGGACGTGGTGCCGCCGGAGCTGGACGGGCTGGTCATGCGCTCGCTCGCGAAGGACCCGGACGACCGGTTCCAGAGCGCCGAGGAGATGCGCGGCCTCGTCCAGTACGGCATGCAGATGCTCCAGCAGCAGGGCAGCCACGTCGGCACCTGGAACACCGGCCCCGTCGACATGCACGAGGGCGGCACCCCCGCGATGGGCGTCGCCGCCACGACCGCGATCGGTCACCCGCCGCACGGCGACACCGCGCAGCGCCCGCTGCTGCCGCCGCAGAACCCGCACGACGGCGGTTACGACGGGGGCCACCACGGCAACGGGGGCGGGGGCCGCGGCAAGATGTGGCTCTTCGCCGTGCTCGCCGTGATCGCGATCGTCGCCGGCGCCGCGTACGCGCTGAACAACATGGCCGGCACGGACACCGGCAACAAGGACGACCAGAAGACCACGCAGAGCCCGACCGCCACGCCGAGCGACAAGCCGACGAAGTCGGACGAGGAGTCGGCGCCGACGGACGACGAGCCGGACACCTCCACGGGCGGCAACCAGCAGCCGGACTACCCGCCGGACGACACCCCGACCGGGCAGCCGTCGCCGTCCGAGACGCCGACGGACCCCCCGTCCTCGCCGGATCCGGGTGACGACGAGGGGGCGACGGAGGGCACCACCGAGGGTGGCGGCGACGTGGAGGGCACCGAGGGCACGACCGAGGGGGCGACGGAGGGCACGACCGAAGGCACGACGGAGGGCACGACCGAGGGCACGACGGAAGGCAGCACGGGGACGTCCGAGGGTGGCGCGGGAGAACCCGGCACCATCGACGGCGTCACGGGCAGGTAGGAGTCCCCGGAGTGGAGGCTGCCCGCCCTCACCCCGTGAACGCCTCGCGCACCTCCTCGTACCTCCGCGTCCACCAGACCGCCAGGGCCGACACCGCAGGGAACTGCGGGTCGGCCCTTCGGTCGTCCAGCTGGTAGCGCCAGCGCAGTATCCAGAAGTCGTTCAGCCGCTCCCACCACACCCGGTGGACCGCCGCGGCCAGTTCACCGGCGTCGGCCCCGGCCGCGAGCCGGTAGGCGCGCGCGTACGCCCGTACCTTCTCAAGGTCCAGTTCCCCCGACGGCTGTACGAAGAAGATCGCCGCGGCCCGGACCGCCTCCTCGGCGCGCGGCTGGACGGACAGCCGGTCCCAGTCGACGATCGCCGCGGGCTCGGTGCCCCGGTAGAGCAGGTTCAGCGGATGGAAGTCGCCGTGCACCCACCCGGTGGCCGTCTCCGCACCCGGTGGCGGGCGGTGGTGGGCGTGGCTCTCCAGGAGCGTGCGGCGCTCCCGCAGCCGGTGTTCGGCGAGGGCGTCGAAGCCGTCGCGCGGGGTGCGCCCGCGGGCCAGGGCCAGCAGTTCGTCGATGAGCGCGAAGGTGTCCTCGGGGGCGGCGCTGTCGTACGCGCCGTCATAGGCGAGGTGGCACTTCACCGACTCCATGACCTGTTCCAGACAGGTGTGTACGACTCCGAGTAACGACCCGAGCCGCCCCGACGTGGTGGACGTCAGCTGGGCACCGGTGCGGTGCCGGCCGTCGACCCAGGGGTGTAAGGCGTAACAGTGGCCGCCGACGACGGCGACGGTGCCGCCCTCGGTGTCGCGTACGGGCGGCACGACGGGTACGCCGAGGGCCTGGAGCCGCCGGGTGGCCCGGTGCTGGTGGGCGATGGACTCGTGGTCGCCGTCGAGGTGGTGCTTGAGGAAGTAGGAGCCGTGGGTGGTGGTGAGCCGGTAGCCGCGATTCAGCAGGCCTTGGGCGACGGGCCGGCAGGACAGGGGCTCCCCACCGCGCTTGTAGCGTCGGAGCAGGTCACCGAGGGGGAGGAGGCCGAAGGGCTGGTCGGCCACGGATGGAGCGGTCGCGACACCGGGCGGGGTCGCAGTTGTTGCAGATGAGCGCGGCACCCGTCAGATGATAGATCACGCTGCGTGTTGATCGTGTCGCGGTCCGCTGCCGGTCTCGGTCGAGGTCCCGCTCCCGGCCTCGCTGTCGATCTCGGCCGAGGCCCCGCTCCCCGCCCCACCCGTCGCGTATTTCAGCACATGCACGGTCGCGAACTGCGGCGTCATGCTCATGTAGACGGCATCGAACGGTTCGCCGTCGACGTCGTGCGGCCCCGGCCCGAAGAGCGCCAGCTCGTCGTCCGTCGGCCTGACCACGTTCGCGGTGCCGGTGAACTGGACCGACCAGAGATCGGGCTCGCCGGTGTTGAAGTTGTCGGCGCCGTACGCCACCACGCTTCCGCTGCACGCCCGGTGGTAGCCCATCCCCCGGTGCATCCGCAGGACGACGCTGTCATCCAGGACGATGTGACGGGCGGGGGCCACGAAGGGCATCGCCCGCATGCTCGTCGCCACCCGTCCGTACCGGACCCGGTTGAGCAGCTCGATGGCGCGCAGATGATCGGTGGACATGGCTCCCACTCTCTGTCACCGATCGTCCACAGAACAGGGGAGCCCGCCCCGGATGCATGGGACCTTGGTCCTTATCGGGCCTTTAGGGAACCCGGGCAGGGAGAGGCCCTTCGACAGGTTTCAGCGCTGCTCGGCCTGGATTCTGGCCACGTACGCGGCTGCCTGCGACCGTCGCTCCATCCCCAGCTTGGACAGCAGGCTGGAGACGTAGTTCTTGATCGTCTTCTCGGCGAGATGCAGCCGCTCGCCGATGGCGCGGTTGGTCAGGCCCTCGCCGATGAGATCCAGGATCTTGCGCTCCTGCTCGGTGAGGTTCGCCAGCTTCTCGTCACCCTTGGGGGTGTTGCCCTCGCGGAGCCGCTGCAGCACCCGCGCGGTGGCGACCGGGTCCAGCAGGGAGCGGCCCGCGGCCACGTCCCGTACGGCGGTGAGCAGTTCGTCGCCGCGGATGGCCTTGAGTACGTATCCCGAGGCGCCGGCCATGATCGCGTCGAAGAGCGCCTCGTCGTCGGAGAACGAGGTGAGCATCAGGCACTTGATGCTCTCGTCCCTGGCCCGGATCTCACGGCAGACCTCCACCCCGCTGCCGTCCGGCAGCCGCACGTCGAGCACCGCGACATCGGGCCGGGTCGCCGGGATTCTGGCGAGCGCGTCCTCCGCCGTACCCGCCTCGCCGACGACCTCGATGTCGGGCTCGACGGCGAGCAGCTCATGGACGCCCCGCCGGACGACCTCATGGTCATCAAGAAGAAATACGGTGATTTTTCCCTTTTCAGGCACGACTTCAGTCAAACACACATCCCCCTATCCCCGCCCCGGGCCGCCGGGATAACGTGCCGTTGTTCCGGCGGCCTGCAAGGCTGTGACCAGTGGTTGTACCCGACTTTTTCGATTTACTTGGAAATCCAAGCAAAATTGCAGGTCAGGGGGGTTTCGCAGGAATGCGACCCACTGGGTAACGTGCCTGTGGCAGGGCGCTCGCCGGGGCACCTGTCACGCCTGTCCCGGCCGGGCCGCACCCACCCCGTGCACACGTCCGGAAGCAGGCGGAGCCGCACTGGTTCCCGGCGGATCCCGGGGACCGGACCGACGGAGGAGCACGCACGTGACCGTGGAGAGCACTGCCGCCGCGCGAAAGCCGCGACGTAGCAGCGGCACCAAGCGCGCCGGCGCCAGGACGACGCCGCAGCCGAAGGCTTCCGAGCCCCAGCTCGTACAGCTGCTGACGCCCGATGGCGAGCGCGTGAAGAACGACGAGTACGACGGCTACGTAGCCGACATCACCCCCGAGTCCCTGCGCGGTCTCTACCGCGACATGGTCCTCACCCGCCGTTTCGACGCCGAGGCAACGTCCCTCCAGCGCCAGGGCGAGCTGGGCCTGTGGGCCTCGCTGCTCGGCCAGGAGGCCGCGCAGATCGGCTCGGGACGCGCGCTGCGCGACGAGGACTATGTCTTCCCGACCTACCGGGAGCACGGCGTCGCCTGGTGCCGGGGCGTCGACCCGACGAATCTGCTGGGGATGTTCCGCGGTGTGAACCACGGGGGCTGGGACCCGAAGGCCAACAACTTCCACCTCTACACGATCGTCATCGGCTCGCAGACGCTGCACGCCGCCGGCTACGCGATGGGCGTGGCCAAGGACGGCGCGGACTCCGCCGTCATCGCCTACTTCGGCGACGGCGCGTCCAGCCAGGGCGATGTGGCGGAGTCGTTCACCTTCTCGGCCGTCTACAACGCGCCGGTGGTGTTCTTCTGCCAGAACAACCAGTGGGCCATCTCGGAGCCGACCGAGAAGCAGATGCGCGTGCCGCTCTACCAGCGCGCGCAGGGCTTCGGCTTCCCCGGTGTCCGGGTCGACGGCAACGACGTACTGGCCTGTCTGGCCGTGACGCGTGCCGCGCTGGAGCGCGCCCGCGGTGGCGAGGGCCCGATGCTCGTCGAGGCGTTCACCTACCGCATGGGCGCGCACACCACCTCCGACGACCCGACGAAGTACCGGGCGGACGAGGAGCGGGAGGCGTGGGAGGCGAAGGACCCGATCCTGCGGCTGCGCGCGTATCTGGAGCGGGAGTCGGCCGCCGACGAGGCGTTCTTCGCGGCTCTGGAGAAGGAGAGCGAGGCGCTCGGCAGGCGGGTGCGGGAGGCGGTGCGTGCGATGCCCGACCCGGACCACCTGGCGATCTTCGAGCATGTCTACGCGGACGGGCACGCGCTCGTGGACGAGGAGCGGGCGCAGTTCGCGGCGTACGAGGCGTCGTTCGAATCCGCAGCCGAGGAGGGCAAGTAGCCATGGCCGTACAGAAACTCCCCCTCGCCAAGGCGATCAACGAGTCGCTGCGCGTCGCCCTCGACACCGACCCCAAGGTCCTGATCATGGGCGAGGACGTCGGCAAGCTCGGCGGTGTATTCCGGGTCACCGACGGTCTCCAGAAGGACTTCGGCGAGGGGCGGGTCATCGACACCCCGCTCGCCGAGTCGGGCATCGTCGGTACGGCGATCGGCCTCGCGCTGCGCGGCTACCGGCCCGTCGTGGAGATCCAGTTCGACGGCTTCGTCTTCCCCGCGTACGACCAGATCGTCACGCAGCTCGCGAAGATGCACGCCCGCGCGCTCGGCAAGATCAAGATGCCGGTCGTCATCCGGATTCCGTACGGCGGTGGCATCGGCGCCGTCGAGCACCACTCCGAGTCGCCCGAGGCGCTGTTCGCACATGTGGCGGGGCTGAAGATCGTCTCGCCCTCGACGTCCGCGGACGGCTACTGGATGATGCAGCAGGCCATCCAGAGCGACGACCCGGTCATCTTCTTCGAGCCCAAGCGCCGCTACTGGGACAAGAGCGAGGTCGACACCGAGGCCATTCCCGGCCCGCTCCACAAGGCCCGGGTCACCCGTGCCGGCACGGATCTCACCCTCGCGGCGTACGGCCCGATGGTCAAGGTCTGTCTGGAGGCCGCGACCGCCGCGGCTGAGGAGGGCAAGTCGGTGGAGGTCCTCGATCTCCGCTCGATGTCCCCGATCGACTTCGACACGATCCAGACGTCGGTGGAGAAGACCCGTCGGCTGGTCGTGGTCCACGAGGCGCCGGTGTTCTACGGCTCCGGCGCGGAGATCGCCGCCCGGATCACGGAGCGCTCCTTCTACCACCTGGAGGCTCCGGTGCTGCGGGTGGGCGGATTCCACGCCCCGTACCCGCCGGCGCGCCTGGAGGAGGAGTACCTTCCGGGCCTGGACCGGGTGCTCGACGCCGTCGACCGCTCGCTCGCGTACTGAGGAGTGCCGTGACCATGACTGCTGACACTTCCACCCGCTACAGAGAGTTCAAGATGCCCGACGTGGGCGAAGGGCTCACCGAGGCGGAGATCCTCAAGTGGTACGTACAGCCGGGCGACACCGTCGTCGACGGCCAGGTGGTGTGCGAGGTGGAGACGGCGAAGGCGGCCGTCGAACTGCCCATCCCCTACGACGGGGTGGTGCACGCGCTGCGCTTCGACGAGGGCACGACCGTCGATGTCGGGGCGTCGATCATCACGGTGGACGTGGCGCCTGGGAGCGGGGCTGCCGCGCCTGCGGAGCCGGTCGCCGAGCCCGCGGAGGCCGCGGAGGCCGCCGAGCCGAAGGGGCGCCAACCGGTGCTCGTGGGCTACGGCGTCTCGGAGTCGTCCACGAAGCGGCGTCCGCGCCGGGGGGCGGCGGTCCCTGAGCAGGGCACCGCCGCCGCCGCGATCCAGGCGGAGATGAACGGGGTCGCTTCCGCCCCCGCGACCGAGGCCCCGTCCCGCCCGCTGGCGAAGCCGCCGGTGCGCAAGCTCGCCAAGGACCTGGGCGTGGACCTGACGACGGTCACGCCGACCGGCCCGGAGGGGATCATCACCCGCGAGGACGTGCACGCGGCGACGGCACCCGTGGCCGAGGAGCCGGCCGCGGAGCCCGCGCCGGCGCCGGTGGCCGCCCCGGCTGCGCCGGTGGGCCGGGAGACCCGGATCCCGGTGAAGGGCGTACGGAAGGCGACGGCGGCGGCGATGGTGGGCAGCGCGTTCACCGCGCCGCACGTCACGGAGTTCGTGACGGTCGACGTGACGCGCACGATGAAGCTGGTGGACGAGCTCAAGTCCGACAAGGACATGGCGGGTGTACGGGTCAACCCGCTGCTGCTCATCGCCAAGGCGCTGCTGGTGACGATCAAGCGCCACCCGGAGGTCAACGCCACGTGGGACGAGGCCGCCCAGGAGATCGTGGTCAAGCACTACGTCAACCTGGGCATCGCGGCGGCGACCCCCCGCGGCCTGCTCGTCCCGAACATCAAGGACGCCCAGGCCCAGACCCTGCCCCAACTCGCCCAGTCCCTGGGCGAACTGGTGTCCACGGCCCGTGAGGGCAAGACCACCCCGTCGGCCATGCAGGGCGGCACGGTGACCATCACGAACGTCGGCGTCTTCGGCGTCGACACGGGCACCCCGATCCTCAACCCGGGCGAGTCGGCGATCCTGGCGGTCGGCGCGATCAAGCTCCAGCCCTGGGTCCACAAGGGCAAGGTCAAACCCCGCCAGGTGACGACCCTGGCCCTGTCGTTCGACCACCGCCTGGTGGACGGCGAACTGGGCTCCAAGGTCCTGGCGGACGTGGCGGCGATCCTGGAACAGCCGAAGAGACTGATCACCTGGGGCTGACGGCTGTCGGCTGCTAGCCGACGCGTGGAAGGGTCGCGACTCCGCCGGGAGTTGCGACCCTTTCGCTTCTGCGCTGGACGACCCGACGCACCCGGTCAGCGGCGGGCGCTGAGGCGGCGTTGGCGGGAGGCTTCGTAGAGGATCACCGTCGCCGCGTTCGAGGCGTTCAGTGAGCTTGCCGAGCCCGTCATCGGGATGCTCACCACGTGGTCGCACAACTCGCGCCAGCTCGTGCTCAGTCCGGACGTCTCGTTGCCGATCAGCAGCAGCACCGGTTGCGTCAGGTCGAAGGCGTCGGTGTCCGCGTCGCCGCGCTCGTCCGTGCCGACCACGGCGACCGGGCGTCCCTCCGCGCGCTCCTTCGCCAGCCACTCCGCGACCTCGTGGTGCGAGGGGCTTCGGACGACCGGGAGCGCGAACAGGGAGCCGGTGGTGGCGCGTACGGCCTTCGGGTCGTAGACGTCGGCCGCGTGGCCGGTGACGATCAGACCGTCCGCGCCGAAGGCGTCGGCCGAGCGGATGATGCTGCCGATGTTGCCCGGCTGGGTGGGGCGGTCGAACAGCACGCCCAGGAAGGTGTCGTGGACGGCGATCCGGCGCAGATCGTCCGGCGGCATCTCGACGACGGCCACGACCTCGGGTGCGCCGTCGGCGCGTTCGCCCAGTTCGGCGAGGAGTTCGGGGGCCATGGCGACCCGGTCCGTACTGATGCCGCGCGGCAACTGCTCGGCCCACCGCGAGAGCGGACGGCTCGCGTCGTACAGCAGGGCGCGTACGGTCCACCCGTGTTCGACGGCCATCGTGATGGGGCGCACGCCCTGGACGAGGAACTCGCCTTGGCGCTTGCGCTTGTTGCGATTGGCGAGCAGCGCGTGCCACTGCTGGAAGCGGGCGTTGCGGCTCGTGATCCGCTGACCGGCCACCCGTACTCCTCGTCGCTCCGCGATCCCTGACCGGGGAAGGCTACAGGGACGCGCGGGGGCTCGGCCCGTGGACGGGGACCGTGGACGAAGCCGCCGCAACGACAAGGGCGCGGCCACCCCGTGGTGGCCGCGCCCCTTGCCGCATCCCGTAGGGGGGTCAGTCGCGCTGGGCGCCCGGCGGGAGGGTGCGGAGCTGCATCGTCTTGGCCGTTGACACGCCCGAGTAGTAGTCCAGCAGCTTCGCCGCGTCCTTGTAGCGGTCCGTGCCGTTCAGGATCACGCCGATGTGCGTCTTGCCGTTGCGGGTGGCGGCGAAGATCAGGCAGGGGCCCGCGGCCGTGCCCGTGCCGGTCTTGACGCCGAACGCGCCCGTGTACGAGCCGAGCAGCTGGTTCGTGTTGTACCAGGTGTACGTGCGGGTGCCGCCCGTCTTGGTCGTCGCCGTCGTCTTGTAGCTCGTGGACTTGACGACCGCGCGCAGCGTGGTGTTCTTCATCGCGTACTGGGCGATCGTCGCCAGGTCCCGCGGCGTCGTGTAGTTGTTGCCCGCCGCCGAGATGCCGTCGAACGAGTCGAACTTGGTGTTCGTCAGGCCCAGGTCCTTGGCCTTCGTGTTCATCTTCCCGATGAACGACTTCGTGCGCGCCGCCACCGTCGACCCGGTGCCGATCGCGTCCGCGAGGGCGTACGCCGCGTCGCAGCCGGACGGCAGCATCAGGCCGTACAGGAGCTGACGAATCGTCACCTTGTCGCCGGTGCGCAGGTCCGCGGTGCTCGCGCCCTCGCGGACCACGTAGTCGCGGTACGTCTGCTTGACGGTGATCTTGCGGTTGAGGTCGATGCCCTTGGTGTTGAGCACGACGGCCGCGGTCATGATCTTCGTGGTGCTGGCCATCTGCCGGCGGGTGTCCGCGGCCTTGCCGTACCGCTTCGCACCGGTGGTGTTGTCCAGCAGGAAGGCGCCCTTGGCCGAGAGGGTCGGCAGGGCGGCGGCAGCCGCCTGGGCGGCGGGCGCGGACTCGGCCGCCTGGGTCGCGGGGGCGACCAGGGCCGTGCCCGTCAGCATCGCGCCGGCGGTGAGGGCTACCACGGTGGACCTGCGCACGTTTCTCCGCACGCCCGGGAAGCTGGTTATCAAAGGAACGCTCCGATGTCGCATATGCGCTGGTCTGAAGTGAATTCGACGCACGCCCGTGCAGGGGTGGTCCACTGAAAAGACTCATGGGTGATCCGAAGGGATGTACGGCACGCACCGGAAATCTCGCCGGTCCGCGATATGGACGCGATCACTGTCGCATCCCTGTTGTATCTAAGCTGTGCCCATGCCATCCGCGCCTCCCGCCACCTCCCCCGTGTCCGCCGTCCCCGTGAAACAGCCGCCCGCCGCCGACCGTGTCTACAGCCACATCAAGCAGGGCGTTCTCGACCGGCACTACCAGGGCGGGACCCTCCTTACGGAGGGCGAACTCGCCGAGGCCGTAGGGGTGTCACGTACGCCCGTACGCGAAGCGCTGCTCAAGCTGGAGGTCGAGGGGCTGATCAAGCTCTATCCCAAGAAGGGCGCCCTCGTCCTCGCCGTCTCCGCGCAGGAGATCGCCGACGTCGTCGAAACCCGCCTGCTGGTCGAGGAGTTCGCCGCCCGCAAGGCCGTCCCCGCGTCCGCGCGGCTCATCGCGCGCCTGGAGGAACTCGTCGAGGAGCAGCGCCGCCTCGCGGAGGAAGGCGATCTGGCCGCCGTCGCGGTCACCGACCGCTGCTTCCACGCCGAGATCGTGCGCAACGCCGGCAACGAGATCCTGTCGAAGCTCTACGACCAGCTCAGGGACCGGCAGTTGAGGATGGGCGTCGCCGTCATGGAGGCGCATCCCGAGCGCGTCGAGACCAGCATCGTCGAGCACGCCGAACTGCTCGAAGCCATCCGGGCCGGTGACGCCGAGGCCGCCGCCCGCTGCGTGCGTGCCCACGTCAGCCGCGTCAAGGTGCTCATTCGGGGTGAGGCCCGGTGAGCTCGTCCTCTTCCGGAGCCGAGGGACCGGGCGGAGCCCCGGGAACCCCCGGAGGCTCCGGCCGCGGCCCCGCCCTCACCCTTCCCGGCGACCCGCCCGGCGGCCGTCGCGCCGTCGCCGTCTGGGGCATCGGCGTCGCCGTCTACTTCGTCGCCGTCATCTTCCGTACGAGTCTGGGCGTCGCCGGACTCGACGCCGCCGACCGCTTCGACGTCAACGCCTCCGCCCTCTCCACGTTCTCGATCGTCCAACTCCTCGTCTACGCCGGGATGCAGATACCCGTCGGCCTCATGGTCGACCGGCTCGGCACCCGCCGGGTCCTCACCCTCGGCGCGGCGCTCTTCACCATCGGCCAGCTCAGCTTCGCCCTCGCCCCCACCTTCGGCATGGCCCTCGCCGCCCGCGCCCTGCTCGGCTGCGGCGACGCGCTGACCTTCATCGCCGTACTGCGCCTCGGCGCCCGCTGGTTCCCCGCCCGCCGGGGCCCGTTGATCGCGCAGTTCGCCGGGCTCTTCGGGATGGCGGGCAATCTCGTCTCGACCCTTCTCATCGCCCGCCTCCTGAGCGACCTCGGCTGGACCACGACGTTCGTCGGCAGCTCGATGGCCGGTGTCGTCGTCCTCGTACTCCTGCTGCTCTTCCTCAAGGACCACCCCGAGGGCCATGAGCCGCCGCCGGCCGAACACGCGGGCGCGACCTATGTACGGAAGCAGATCGCCGAGTCGTGGCGGGAGCCCGGCACCCGGCTGGGGCTCTGGGTGCACTTCACCACCCAGTTCCCCGCCATGGTCTTCATGCTGCTGTGGGGCCTGCCGTTCCTCGTCGAGGCCCAGGGGCTGTCCCGGGCCACGGCGGGCGATCTGCTCACCCTCGTCGTTCTCGTCAACATGGTGATCGGCCTCGTCTTCGGGCAGATCATCGCCCGCCACCACGCCGCCAGGGCCCCGATCGCGCTCGGGACGATCGGCATGACCGCCCTCGTCTGGGCGTCGACCCTCGCCTATCCCGGCGACCACGCGCCGATGTGGCTGCTGATCACGCTCTGCGTCATCCTCGGCGCCTGCGGACCGGCCTCGCTGATCGGCTTCGACTTCGCCCGGCCCGCGAACCCGCCGGCCCGTCAGGGCACTGCCTCCGGCATCGTCAACATGGGCGGTTTCGTGGCCTCGATGACGACGCTGCTCGCCATCGGTGTGCTGCTCGACGCGACCGGCGGCGACTACCGCGTCGCGTTCTCGTCCGTCTTCGTCCTCGAAGCGCTGGGGATCGTCCAGATCCTGCGGCTGCGGGCGCGCACGGCGCGACGGGAGCGTGAGCGGCTGGTGGCCAGCCGGGTGGAGGCGGTGCACGTGCCCGTCTGAGCACGGCCCGCACCAGGACACGTACAAGGACCCCGTGGATCTGTACGAGGACCCGCACAAGGACACGTACGGGGCGAGGGCAGGGCGCGCGGCGCTACTGCGTGACCGCGAACTCCCGCAGGATCGCCGCCGCCAGCTCCGCGTCCCCCTCCGTCTTGATCCGGTCCGGCACCGCGGCGGCCCGCACCCGCCCGCACGCCAGCCGGAAGTACGTCTCCCAGTCCATCACCAGCGTCACCGCCGGGCCGAGCGACGGCGAGCCGTCGATCGTGCCGCGGCCGTCCGCGTCGACCCGCACCGTCCGCAGGAACTCCACGGGGCCGTGCACGTCGAAGACGACCGCCGTGTGCGGCGGGGCGCCGGCACCCTTCGCGACGACCTTCGGGAGAGCTTCCAGGAGCGCGTCGCGGGTGACCAGCGCGCCGCCGGAGGCGAGGTTGCCGGGCTTGCTCAGCGTCGTACGCAGATCCTGCTCGTGCACCCAGATGTCGAACGCGCGTGCCCGCATGGCCTGTTCGAGGGTCTGCTCGGTGCCGAGCGGCGCGCGGACCATGGCGTCGGGCGCGCGGTTCTCGTTCCGCAGCTGGCGGTTGCGGCGGATGATCGTGTATTCGAGCTCGGAGGTCATCTCCGGAGCGGTGTGGTGGCGCCGCACGTCCACCTGCATCTCCATGTAGCGGGCGATCTCGCTCCGTACGTGGTACAGGTCGCGCGGCAGGCTGTGGATGGGGCGTGGGTCCCCGAGCATCTCGCACTCCAGACCGATGACGTGCGAGACGATGTCCCGCACCGACCAGCCGGGGCACGGCGTGGGCCGGTTCCACTCACCCTCGACGAGTGGCTGCACCAGCTCGGCTATGGCTTCAATGGAGTCGGACCAGGCGTCGGCGTAGGTTTGAAGGCTGGGATGGACGGTCACGGGACCCCTCGACGGTTCTGCGGTTAGCGGGCTGGGCTGCTGGCTGCGGGCGGCGGGCTGTGGGCTGCGTGGGAGGTTCGAAGGCCTAAGTTACGCTGCCCGTTGGCACCCCGGCAGTGCTTTCGTGTGACGATCGTAGGCCCGTGTAGACGGCTCGAATGCCAGGACGGTGGTAGTGTGCGCGCCTCCCTCATCCAGATCGCAGTAGACCCGGACGAACCAGTCAATTCCCGCAGGCAGCGCGCCGCCTCCTTGGTACGGCAGCAGCGCGGCGCCGACCTGGTGGTCCTGCCCGAGCTCTGGCCGGTGGGGGCTTTCGCGTACGAGTCGTTCGCCGCCGAGGCGGAGACGCTGGACGGTCCTACGTTCCAGGAGATGTCGCGGGCGGCGCGGGACGCGGGCGTCTGGCTGCACGCCGGGTCCATCGTGGAACGTGCCCCCGAGGCGGTCCTGGACGGTGCGGCCGACCTCTACAACACCGCGCTCGTCATCGCGCCGGACGGCTCCCTCGTGCGCTCGTACCGCAAGATTCACCGTTTCGGGTTCGACAAGGGTGAGGCGACCTTGATGGGCGCGGGCGGCGACCTGGTGACCGTCGCCCTGCCGGACGCGGTGATGGGTCTCGCCACCTGCTACGACCTGCGGTTTCCCGAGCTGTTCCGGGGGCTGCTCGACGAGGGGGCACAGCTCTTCGTGGTCCCGGCGGGCTGGCCGGCCCGCCGCCGTGCGCACTGGACGCTGCTGGCGCAGGCGCGCGCGGTGGAGAACCAGGCGTATGTGCTCGCCTGCTCGACCGCCGGCACGCACGCCGGGGTGGAGCAGTCCGGGCACAGCATTGTGGTCGACCCCTGGGGCGAGGTGCTGGCGGAGGCGGGGACCGGCGAGGAGGTCCTGAGCGTCGAGTTCGACCCGGCGAAGGTCGCGACGACGCGTGAGCAGTTCCCGGTGCTGAAGGACCGTCTGCTGGGTGTGACGGCGCCGCGCGGCTGAGCTTCTTCACGGGACGGGCCCGCCTCTCAAGGAGGCGGGCCCGCGCCGGGTCGGCGGCCACCCTTCAGCCCCCCTCGTGCTCCTTCTCCGCCATCCGGATCACACATACCGTGACCGCGATCAGCAGTGACGGGTCCGCCTCGTCCCTGATCACGTCCACGGCGTATGTCTCCCGCACCCGGAACCACCGGCGTGAGACATGCGCCAGCAGCTCGCCGTCGTACTCGATCGCGAACTCGCGGTCCAGGATCCGCCCGCTCACGTCCAGCTCGGTGCCGTCGGCCAGTTCGACCCGGTAGTGGTTACGGAGCAGCGACAGCCTCTTCTTACGGATGGTGGCCAGCGGCTCATCGTCCCGCTCGATCGTCATCGTGTCCCGCAGGCTCAGCAGCTTCTGACGGAGCGTGACCAGTACCCGCCCCTGAGGGTCCTTCAGCTCCAGGGTGTCGCGCAGCCGCAGCGCCTTTCCGTCCACGAGGAAGGCCTGGCGGCCCTGCTCGTCCTCGATCCAGTAGTCGTCGCCGATGGCGAAGATCTTGTCGCGCACCAAGTACTTCATGAAGGATCCGTACCCACCGGGCTGCCGGGCGAGGGTGGTACGGCGTCACCTGCACGCGTACGGATGACGGCGTCGCCCGTCGGCACCGCCTTCTCCCGAAGCCCGCGCGCCAGCGTGAGGGTGACGGCGACGGAGGCCGCGGCCAGCACCGTGATGCCCGTCCCCGGCGAGGTCCACTCGGCGACGGTGCCCGCCAGGACGGCGCACACGCCTTGCATCGTGAGCATGCCGGAGGAGTGCAGTCCGAGCGCGTGCCCGCTCAGCTCGTCCGGGGTCAGGGCCATCAGCCGCTCCTGGGAGACGAGGCTCGCCGCGTAGCCGACGGTCGCGAGCGTCACGAGCGGTACGGCGAGCGGGAGGGCCGGGCCGAGGAAGAAGAACAGGTGCGGCACGGCGAGCAGCAGCAACAGCGGGACCGCGAGGTGCGCGCGCAGGCGGCGGGGGACGAACCGGCCGATCAGGATGTCCCCGGCGAGCATGCCCGCCGCACCCGCGGCGAAGAGCAGCCCCGCGTGCTCGGGGGCGTAGGACACGTACAGGGATTCACAGCCGACGACCAGACCGTTGGGCACCCACAGCGCCAGATAGACGGTGCGCCGGGGCCGGGACGACCACAGGCGCGCGTTGTTCCGCCACGTCTGGGCGACCGAGGGGCGGCCGGTGGCGCGCGGCGGCCTTCTACTGAGGCCGAGCCGCGCGACGGCCGCCGCCGCGAGGAAGAGCCCGGCGCCGGTGAGCAGCGCGCCGCGCGGCGACAGGAACACGACCAGCGCACCCCCGGCCGCGAAGCCGCATATCTGCATCAGGCCCGCGGACATGTTGAGCGCGGACCGGCCGAGCAGATAGCCCTCCTTGGAGAGGACTTCGTTGACGAGCCCGTAGCGCACCCCGCCGCCCAGCGCGGAGACGGTGCCCAGACAGAGCACGATCGCGAGGACCGCCGGGACGGGCAGACCCGGCAGGGCGGTGGCCGCCGTGCCGAGCGCGAAGACCAGCGACAGCGTGGTCAGCGCGGCGCGCGGCGGCAGCCGGTCGGCCGCCGACAGCAGCATCGTCGCGCCGAGCACCTGGGCGAGGGAGGGGCCGAACATGGCGAGCGCGGAGAGCAGCGGCGAGCCGGTCGCCGTGTAGACGAGCGTGCTCAGCGCCAGCCCGCTCACTGTCTGAGCCCCGACCTGTCCGGCCGATGTGAGGAAGAGCGGGGTGAACTCCCGGGTGCGGAACAGCTCTTGGTAGGTGCGCATGTCCGGAGTCTCCGAGGCGCGCGGGAGGCGGCGTTAATGTTTCGCGTGAGAGCGAAACATGGTGGGGGCGGGAGGGGGCGCATGGGCTGGTGGCAGGTCGACGCGGACACGCTCGCCGGGAGCCGGTTCGTCGTGTCGCCTCTTACGGAGGCGGTGGCGAGCCTGCGAGCGCTGGAGGACGGCCGGGCCGCGCACCCGGGCGAGCGCGCGTGGCTCGACGCCCATCTGCCCGCCTACCGGGCCCGGCAGGCCGGCGACCCGGTCACGGCGCTGCTCGTACGGGCGGCCTTCGGCCGCACCTGGAACGCGGACTTCATCACCCCCACGCCCACCGGTCAGCCCCTGACGGGGCAGACCTTCGAGACCGAACTGACCCGGATACGGGACACCCCGCCCGCGACCGTCCGCGCCGACCTGCTGGTCTCCCTGAACGGCCCGCTCCCCGCGCTCCTCGCCGGCCGCGACGATCTGCCGGAGCGGGCAGCCGCGGTGGTGGAGTGGGTGTGGGCGCGGACGGTGCTGCCGTACTGGCCACGGCGCCGGCGCCTCATCGAGGCCGACATCGTCGCGCGCACGGCCCAGTTGAGCCGGGGCGGCTGGGCGAGCGCGCTGGGCGACATGCGCCGCGGGATGCGCTGGCTCGGCGGCAGCCGGCTCCAGATCTCCACCCGCGCCGACCGGTCGCAGGAGATCCCCGGGGCGCGGCTGATGTTCGTGCCGGTGACGCCTCGGCAGAGCTGGGTGTCGTGGGACGCCGACCGGTACGCCGTGGTCTACCCGTGCGCCGGGGCCCTGGCCCACGAGGGCGGCCGGCCGCCGGTGCCCGAGCCGCTGCGCGCCCTGCTCGGTCCCGGCCGGGCCGCGGTGCTGGCCCTGCTCGGCTCCCCGAAGAGCACGACGCAACTGGTGGCCCTGACCGGCCAGGGCCTGGGCTCGGTGGGCCGCCACCTCAGGGTGCTGCACGACGCGGGCCTGATCGCCCGGCGCCGGGCGGGCCGTTCGGTGCTCTACTTCCGTACGGAGGCGGGCGAGGTCCTGATGGGCGCGGCGGAGGCCGGGGGACGCGGATAGGGCCCCTTCCGCTCCTGCTGGGCTCGCGGTCGGCCTGCCCGGCCACGGGAGTCGGCGCAGCTGGTTCATCAGAGCGCCGGTGGCGGGGTCGCGCACGACCGCCACCGACCACAGGCCGAGGAGCCGTTGCACGGAGCAGGCCTCGGCGCGCTGCTCACGGCCGCGCTGGACGGCGAGGGACTCGGCGCCCTTCGGGCACGAGGTGCGCCCTCCGTGGTCGTCGGTCGGCACGGCTCTGCCGCGATCGCACGCACCAGCGGGACGCGTCAGCCGCTGACGCGGCGGGCGTGAGCCCCCCCGTGTGGGCGGACGACGCCGCTTCGCGGGCACCCCCCCGGGAACGCCGCACCCGCGCGGGCGCACGCGCCTGGCCCCGGTGGGCCGGTGCGAGTGGGACGCGGTAGCCCGTAACTCTTCATTCCGGCAGGCCGACGCGGGGTCCGGGTCGCGTTGTCCGAGGCGGGTGGCACCCTGGAACCATGAACGACGTCTCCGCCTCCGGCTCCTCTCCCGCGCCCCGCCGCCGTGCCCGTGTCCGTGCCCCCGAGCTGGTCGGCAAGGGCGGCTGGCTGAACACAGGAGGCAGCGCGCTCACCCTCGCCGACCTGCGCGGACGTATCGTTCTGCTCGACTTCTGGACCTTCTGCTGCATCAACTGCCTGCATGTCCTCGACGAGTTGCGCGAGCTGGAGCAGAAGCACAGCGACACCGTGGTGACCATCGGCGTCCACTCGCCGAAGTTCGTCCACGAGGCCGAGCACACGGCCGTCGTGGACGCCGTCGAGCGGTACGAGGTGCACCACCCCGTCCTGGACGATCCCGAGCTGGCGACCTGGAAGCAGTACGCGGTACGGGCCTGGCCCACGCTCGTCGTCATCGACCCCGAGGGGTACGTCGTCGCGCAGCACGCCGGCGAGGGGCACGCGCACGCCATCGAGAAGCTGGTGGAGGAGCTGGAGGCCGAGCACGCCGCGAAGGGCACCCTGCGGCGCGGCGACGGGCCCTACGTCGCGCCCGAGCCCGTCGCCACCGACCTGCGCTTCCCCGGCAAGGCGGTCACGCTGGACTCGGGGAACTTCCTGGTCTCCGACACCACCCGCCACCAGCTCGTCGAGCTGGCGGCCGACGGCGAGAGCGTCGTACGGCGAATCGGCGGCGGCGAGCGCGGCTTCGGGCCCGAGTCGTTCAACGAGCCGCAGGGGCTCGCCCTGATACCGAACGGCCGGATCGCCGTCGCCGACACCGTGAACCACGCGATCCGCGAGTTCACCCCCGCCTCCGGCGCCGTCGAGACCCTCGCCGGCACCGGCAGGCAGTGGTGGCAGGGCTCACCGGCCCACGGCCCCGCGCTCGACGTGGCGCTCTCCTCGCCGTGGGACGTGGCCTGGTGGCACGACCGGCTCTGGATCGCGATGGCCGGGGTGCACCAGCTGTGGACGTACGACCCGAAGACCCGCACCGTCGCGGTCGCGGCCGGTACCACCAACGAGGGGCTGGTCGACGGGCCCGCCACCGAGGCGTGGTTCGCGCAGCCGTCCGGGCTGGCCGCCACCGAGGACCGGCTGTGGGTCGCCGACTCCGAGACCAGCGCCCTGCGGTACGTGGAGCGGGACGGGGACGGGGACGGCTTCGTCGTACGGACCGCCGTCGGGACCGGGCTCTTCGACTTCGGTCACCGTGACGGCCCCGCCGGCCAGGCCCTGCTCCAGCACCCGCTCGGGGTGACCGCGCTGCCGGACGGCTCCGTGGCCGTGTCCGACACCTACAACCACGCCCTGCGCCGCTACGACCCGGCGACCGGCGAGGTCACGACGCTCGCCACCGACCTGCGCGAGCCGTCCGGCGCGGTGCTCGTCGGAGACGACATCGTCGTGGTCGAGTCCGCCCGGCACCGGCTGACCCGGCTGCGGCTGCCCGACGAGGCCGTCCGGGTCGAGTCGGTCGCTCACCGCACCCAGCGCGCCGCGACCGATGTCGCGCCGGGCGCGCTGCGGCTCGACGTGGTCTTCGAGGCGCCCAAGGGGCAGAAGCTGGACACCCGTTACGGTCCCTCGACCCGGCTCCTGGTCTCCGCCACCCCGCCGGAGCTGCTGGCGGAGGGCGCCGGTGCCGGTACCGACCTGGGGCGCGAACTGGTGCTCGCGGACGGTGTCACCGAGGGCGTGCTGCATGTCTCGGCGATGGCCGCGTCCTGCGACGACGCTCCGGAGATCGAGTACCCGGCGTGCCATGTGCACCAGCAGGACTGGGGCGTGCCCGTACGCGTCACCGGGTCCGGCGCGGGCAGGCTGGGTCTGGTGCTGGCCGGGCTGGACGCGTAGCACGTACGGCCCCGGCGTACGGGCTTCGGCGTACGGCCGACGGCTTACGGAGCGCGTACCGCCCCCGGCGTGCGGAGCGCGTACCGCCCCGGCCTACAGGTCGTGTTGCCGGTCGCGTTCGATGACCGTCGGCGGTGTCACGATCGCCCGCCGGCGCTTCGCCATGCTCGTGAATGTCGCGATACCGATGAGGCCGACCGCCATCAGAATCACCCCGACCAGGTCGAGGTTGACGCTCTCCGCCTCCCAGTCCGTCGCGAAGGTGAGGATCGCCCCCACCGCGATGAGTGCGATGCATCCGCCAACGCCCATGAATCCCGCCTCCTGACACGAGTGGTGGTCGTTCCCGGGCCGCCCATGCGGGTACCCGGCCCGGGAACACCCATGCGGGAGAAGGGAGTTCGGCCCGCGGAAGTCAGCCCTCCAGGAACGCGGCCAGCGCGTTCGCCAGCAGGAACGGGTCGTCCGCGCCGCACAGTTCGCGCGCGCTGTGCATCGAGACGATCGCTGCCCCGATGTCGACCGTCTTGATGCCGTGCCGGGCCGCCGTGATCGGGCCGATCGTCGTGCCGCAGGGCATCGAGTTGTTCGAGACGAACGTCTGCCACGGCACCCCGGCCCGCTCGCACGCCGCCGCGAACACCGCGCGCCCGCCGCCGTCCGTGGCGTACCGCATGTTGACGTTGACCTTGAGGATCGGGCCGCCGTTGGCGCGCGGGTGGTGCGTCGGGTCGTGCCGCTCCGGGTAGTTGGGGTGCACGGCGTGCCCGGTGTCGGAGGAGAGGCAGACCGTACCGGCCAGGGCCCGCGCCCGGTCCTCGTACGAACCGCCGCGTGCCAGCACCGAGCGCTCCATCACCGTGCCCAGCAGGGGCCCGTCGGCGCCGGTGTCCGACTGGGAGCCGCTCTCCTCGTGGTCGAAGGCGGCGAGGACCGGGATGTACGGCAGCTCCGTGCCCGAACCGGCGGCCCCCGCGACGGCGGCCAGCGCGGCCGTCCCGGCGTGCACCGACAGCAGGTTGTCCATCCGCGGCCCGGCCACCAGGTCGCGGTCGCGCCCGAGATAGGCGGGCGGCTCGACGGAGTGCGGCATCAGGTCCCAGCCCGTGATGTCGGACGCCGCGACCCCCGCCTCCTCGGCGACGAAGCGGATCAGGTCGCCCTCCCCGACCTCGCCGAGCCCCCAGATCGGCTGCATGTGCCGCTGCGGGTTGAGCTTCAGACCGTCGGTGTTGACCCCGCGGTCCAGATGGACGGCCAGCTGCGGTACGCGCATCAGCGGCCGGTCCACGTCGACGAGCCGGTGGCTGCCGTCCCGCAGGGAGATACGGCCGGCCAGCCCGAGGTCCCGGTCGAGCCAGGTGTTGAGCAGCGGCCCGCCGTACACCTCGACGGCGACCTGCCGCCAGCCGTACGCACCGGTGTCCGGGATCGGCTTCACCCGGAGGTTGGGAGAGTCCGTGTGCGCGCCGACGATCCGGAACGGCGTGTGCGCCTCGGCCCCCTCCGGGACGTACCAGGCGATGAGCGCCCCGCCGCGCACGACGTACTTGCCGCCGGTGGTCCCCTCCCACGCGTCCGTCTCCTGGACCTGCCGGAAGCCGGCCTTCTCCAGGCGCTCGGCGGCGCTCGCCACCGCGTGGTACGGCGTGGGGCTTGCGGCGAGGAAGGTCATCAGGTCGTCGGTGTGGCCGCGGTCGAAGCGGGCGGATCTGCTCATGGGATCACCATAACGAGCCATGCTGTGGCGTATTCGCATGGCTGAAGCGGGCGCCGGGCGCCGGGCGGGCCGTGATCACGGCC